>NZ_JACAOM010000094.1:0-30897 GCF_013386245.1 Pseudomonas sp. 21615526
AGGACGCCGGGTTAGCCGTCCTGGGCCAAGGATGGCCCATGACGGCGGCCCACGGTCCAAAGCCGGAGTGAGGGCACACCGAGCCTAAGCGAGGTGCCGAGTGGTGGGGCAAGAGCGTTTTGCTTACTTTTGCGCTGTTCAAAAGTGAGCCGCTGTAAGAGCGGAACCAATAGTGGCCGTTACCTAAATAACGGATATGTACCCCGCCCCAAGCCCCCCTCCACAATCAACAGCCTTTAAAAACCCCAGGCCGCTTCTCGATCATCGCCCGTACACCTTCCTTGGCATCCTCACTATTCAGCAGTTTCTCCACCAAAACGGGCAACCCGGCCGCCGCCGCGGTCTCCCCCTCGATCCGTGCCTGGCGCGCCGACATCAGCGTGGCCTGCACCCCCAGCGGCGCCTGCTGGGCAATGCGGTTTGCCAGCGCCACCGCCCGAGGCAACAAATCCTCGCTGGCCATCACCTCCTGCACCAAACCCAATCGCAACGCCTCGTGGGCATCAAACTCATCCCCCGTGAGCAACCAGCGCATGGCATTCCCCCACCCCGCGATCTGATGAAAGCGCAACGTCGCGCCCCCAAAAGGAAAAATCCCGCGCTGCACTTCCATCTGCGCAAACCGGGTATTGCTGGCACACAGATTGATATCCGCCGCCAACATCAACTCGATACCAATGGTCAGGCAGTACCCCTGAGCCGCAACAATCACCGGCTTACTGACCCGGGGCCCCGCGAAAACGCCCCACGGATCACAACCACCCAACGGCGGTTGCCAGCCTTGTGCCATCGTGGGCCCCACATTGGCCAGGTCCAATCCGGCGGTAAAGTGATCGCCATGCCCGAAGACAATGGCTACCCGCGCTTCCTCATTGCGATCAAATTCGCCATACGCCAGGCTCAAATCATTGAGCAATTCCAGGTCGAACGCATTGCGCTTGGCCACGCGATCCAGCCCCAGCAACAGGATATGACCCTGCTGTTCACGGCTGACGCGGCTGTTGGTGGCTTGGTTCATGGGGTGTGCCCTCGGGCGCAAAGGGAGGTTTCGGACCGAAGGGCCCGCTGTTAAGGGTGAACCGTTTAAGCGTCATGACCAACAGGGCCGGGCCTTTGAAAAATAGACCCTGCTGCCTGGATGCGCAAAGCCTTTGATGCAGAGGCGTTTACCTGCGGTTTGCGATAAAAAAAGCTCCCTTTTTCAGCGATTTCCGGTATAGTGCGCGCCGGCCTTTAACCGGGCCGCGTTTAGGTAGCGCAATTCCCCGAAGTCAGCTTCGGCTGCACGTCCGCACAGCGGACTCTTCCTTGACGAATCTTTTTCATTCATTCGTTTTCGCAAATCCCCGCCGACAAAGCAGCCAGGGCGACTCTTGAGTCTCAACACGGCATGCGCAGCTTTGGAGCATGGGTCTTTGCGGATGCACTTAGAGGCAGACCCATGACCCAGGAAACCGGCGGCTTCGCCGCTTTTAATCTTAACCCGAACATTCTTGCTGCCGTCATCGCGACTGGCTACGAAGAACCTTCGGCTATTCAGCAGCAATCGATCCCGATCATCATGGCCGGCCAAGACATGATTGGCCAAGCGCAAACCGGTACCGGTAAAACCGCCGCGTTCGCCCTGCCAATCCTGCACTGCATCGATCCTGCCAAGCGCGAGCCGCAAGCCCTGATCCTGGCGCCAACCCGTGAGTTGGCGCTGCAAGTAGCAACCGCTTTCGAAACCTACGCCAAGCAAATGCCGGGCGTTACCGTTGTGGCCGTTTACGGCGGCGCGCCTATGGGCCCACAACTGAAAGCAATCCGTAACGGCGCACAGATCGTTGTCGCCACTCCGGGCCGTCTGTGCGACCACCTGCGTCGCGACGAAAAAGTGCTGTCGACCGTGAACCACCTGGTTCTGGACGAAGCTGACGAAATGCTCAAGCTGGGCTTCATGGACGACCTGGAAGTCATCTTCAAGGCACTGCCAGCAACCCGTCAGACCGTACTGTTCTCGGCTACCCTGCCACAGTCGATCCGTGCCATTGCCGAACGCCATCTGCGCGATCCGCAACACGTGAAGATCCAGACCAAGACTCAGACCGTTACCGCGATCGAACAGGCTCACCTGTTGGTTCACGCTGACCAGAAGACCTCGGCTGTATTGAGCCTGCTGGAAGTCGAAGACTTCGACGCCCTGATCATGTTCGTGCGCACCAAGCAAGCGACCCTGGACCTGGCCAGCGCCCTGGAAGCCAAAGGCTACAAAGCCGCTGCGCTGAACGGTGACATTGCTCAGAACCAGCGTGAGCGCGTGATCGACTCCCTCAAGGATGGCCGTCTGGACATCGTTGTGGCGACCGACGTTGCTGCCCGTGGCCTCGACGTTCCACGTATCACCCACGTGTTCAACGTTGATATGCCTTACGATCCAGAGTCCTACGTTCACCGTATCGGCCGTACCGGCCGTGCTGGTCGCGAAGGTCGTGCATTGCTGCTGGTGACTCCACGTGAGCGCCGCATGCTGCAAGTGATCGAGCGTGTAACCGGTCAGAAAGTTGCCGAAGTCCGCCTGCCGGATGCCCAGGCCGTTCTCGATGCGCGCATCAAGAAACTGACCAACAGCCTGTCGCCACTGGTGGCTGATGCTGAATCGACCCACGGCGATCTGCTGGACCGCCTGACTGCCGATATCGGTTGCACCCCGCGTGCCCTGGCTGCAGCCCTGCTGCGCAAGGCTACCAACGGTCAGGCCCTGACCCTGGCTGCCATCGAGAAAGAACGTCCACTGGTGCCGAACAACGCTCCGCGCGGTGATCGTCCAGAGCGTACTGGCGACCGTCCGGACCGTGGTGATCGTGAGCGTCGTGCTCCGGTTCCATTGGCTGAAGGCCGTGCTCGCTGCCGTACCGCGCTGGGCGCGCGTGATGGCATCGCTGCCAAGAACCTGCTGGGCGCTATCCTCAACGAGGGTGGCCTGGCACGTGAAGCGATCGGTCGCATCCAGGTGCGTGACAGCTTCTCCCTGGTGGAGCTGCCGGAAGATGGTCTGGAGAAACTCCTGACCAAGCTGAAGGACACCCGCGTTGCCGGTAAGCAGTTGAAGCTGCGTCGCTACCGCGAAGATTGATCCGCCCCCGGGCTGATTGATCGAACATAAAAAATCCCCGACTGGTTCGGGGATTTTTTTTGCCTGCAATCAGGCGAAACGGTAGATGTCCATGCCCAGCGCACCCATGGTAAAGCCTTGGTGGGCCGCGCTGAATTCACCGCCGGCGCCCCGGGCGAAATACAGCGGCAGCAAATGCTCGTCGCTGGGGTGGCTGCGCACGGCATGAGGTGCCTGGCGACGATAGTCGTGCAGCGCGGCTTCATCGTTGGCTGCCAGTTTGCTGACCATCCAATCGCGAAAATCCCGCGCCCAGGGCTCGATGCTCTCCGGCCCGGCATGCCAGTCCAGTTCGCCGAGATTGTGGGTAATGCTGCCGGAGCCGATCAGCAGCACGCCCTGTTCCCGCAGGCTCGCCAGTGCGTGGCCGACACGGGTTTGCAGGGCAGGGCCCATGCGGCTTGGCAGCGATACCTGCACCACCGGGATATCGGCCGCCGGGTACATCAGCGACAGGGGCACCCAGGTGCCGTGGTCGAAGGGGCGCTGATCATCAATGCGCGCTTCCAGGCCGTCAGCCTTGAGCAACTGCACGATTTGGGCGGCCAACTGCGGGTCACCGGGTGCCGGGTACTGCACCGCGAACAGTTCCCGTGGGAAGCCGCCGAAGTCGTGCCAGGTCTCTGGTGCGGCGCTGCCAGTCACGAGCAGCCCCTGGCTTTCCCAGTGCGCCGAGACCACCACAATGGCCTTGGGGCGTGGCAGCTCGGCTGCCAGGCGCTTGAGTGCCGGGCCACTGGCACCGGGTTGCAGGGCAAGCATGGGCGAACCGTGGGAGATAAACAGGCTGGGCAGCATGAGTAGGGTCCTGAGGGTTAAGATGGGACCATCTTCAATCAGATCATTGATCTAAATCTAATATAAGTTTTAGCGCTATTTGATCAAGTTTTAGGGTGAATCATGGAACCTGGATTTTGGCATGAGCGTTGGGCGCGCAATCAGACGGGTTTCCACTTGCCCGAAGTGAATCCTTACCTGCTGCGTCACTGGCCCGGCCTGGGCGTGGCGAACGGGGCGCAGGTGCTGGTGCCGTTGTGCGGCAAGAGCCTGGACCTGGTGTGGCTGGCGAGCATCGGGCATCGGGTGATCGGGGTCGAGTTGTCGGAAAAGGCCGTTGAAGAGTTTTTCAGCGAGCAGGAGCTGATGCCGCAGGTCAGCCAGCGCGGCGCTTTCAAAGTTTTCCAGGCGGGTTCCATCGAGCTGTGGTGCGGGGATTTCTTCGCCCTGGATGCCGGTGCCGTGGTTGGTTGCACAGCGCTTTACGACCGGGCGGCGCTGATTGCCCTGCCACCGTTGATGCGCGAGCAGTATGCGGCGCACTTGAATGGGATTCTGGCGGGAGGCAGTCGTGGCCTGTTGATCACCCTCGACTATGAACAATCGCAGAAGGCCGGCCCGCCGTTCGCGGTGAGCGATGAGGAAGTGCAATTGCTCCTGGGCGGCCGGTGGAGCCTGGATGTGCTGCAGGAGCAGGACATCCTGGGGGACAGCTGGAAGTTTGTTCAGGACGGCGTCACGCGCCTGGACGAGCGGGTGTACCGGTTGGCCAGGCGCTGAAGAGCGCCCACAAAAAAGGGGCGATTGAATCGCCCCTTCTTCTTGTCGCTATCAGCCGCGACGACGCAGTGCGTCAATTCGCTCTTCCAGTGGCGGGTGGCTCATGAACAGGCGAGCCATGCCCTGCTTGATGCCACCGTTGATGCCAAAGGCGGTCAGGGTGTTCGGCATGTGCACCGGCAAGCCCTGTTCGGAGCGCAGGTGCTGCAGGGCGCTGATCATCGCGCCGGTACCGGCCAGGCGTGCGCCGGCTTCGTCTGCGCGGAATTCCCGTTTGCGCGAGAACCACATCACGATCGAGCTGGCGAGGAAGCCCAGTACCAGTTCGGCGAAGATGGTCGCCACGTAGTAGGCCATGCCCTGGCCCTGTTCGTTCTTGAAGATCACCTTGTCGACGAAGTTGCCGATGATCCGCGCGAAGAACATCACGAAGGTGTTCACCACGCCCTGGACCAGCGCCAGGGTGACCATGTCACCGTTGGCCACGTGGCCGATCTCGTGGGCCAGCACCGCCTTGATTTCGTCGGGCGAGAACCGCTCCAGCAAGCCCTGGCTGACGGCCACAAGGGCGTCGTTCTTGTTCCAGCCGGTAGCAAAGGCGTTCGCTTCATAGGCCGGGAAGATCCCGACTTCAGGCATCTTGATCCCGGCTTCGCGGGACAGTTGCTCGACGGTCTGCAGCAGCCATTGCTCATGACGGGTGCGTGGCTGGGTAATGATCTGGGTGCTGGTGCTCATCTTCGCCATCCACTTGGAGATGAACAGCGAGAAAATCGACCCGGCAAAACCAAAGACCGCACAGAAGATCAGCAGCTGATTGAGGTTCAGATCAACCCCGTTGGCCGCCATGATCCCATTGAAGCCGAAAAGGCTCAGCGTGATGCTGGCAATCAGCACGACCGCCAGGTTAGTGGCCAAGAACAGCAGAATGCGCATCATGGTTGTAGAATTCTCCTCATGCTTAATATGTCGCGTACTGCGGGGTATATAAGGTGCGGCATGGGGCTATTCAACCGGGGGACTATTTCAAACTGTGTCCTACAGCCTGAATGTAGAGCCTTGAAGGGAATTTCCGAGGCCTGGTGTGGCTCGGCAGCCTCGCCCCATTACCTTGCAGCCCTGTAATTATAGGGTGATGCCCGAGCAAGGGTGGAGCCGGCAGGCGTAAAAGGCGATACCGCCCGCGCAGGGCAGAGAAGTGTTGCCAGATAATCGCTGTACGACCACGGGTGGGCCGTACAGCGCAATGC
Source organism: Pseudomonas sp. 21615526 (assembly GCF_013386245.1). Classification (NCBI taxonomy): domain Bacteria; kingdom Pseudomonadati; phylum Pseudomonadota; class Gammaproteobacteria; order Pseudomonadales; family Pseudomonadaceae; genus Pseudomonas; species Pseudomonas sp. 21615526. The sequence continues at coordinate 5,962 of NZ_JACAOM010000094.1, forward strand.
CCATTACTGGCGATAGGACTTCAGGAAGTTGCCGATGCGACCGATGGCCATCTCCAGGTCATCCACCCGCGGCAGGGTGACCACCCGGAAGTGATCCGGCCACGGCCAGTTGAACGCCGTACCCTGGACCACCAGCAGCTTTTCCGACAGCAGCAGGTCGAGCACGAACTTCTCGTCGTTGAGGATCGGGCACACTTTCGGGTCGATCCGCGGGAACGCATACAGCGCCCCCATCGGCTTGACGCAACTGACGCCGGGAATCGCGTTCAACAGTTCCCAGGTGCGGTTGCGCTGCTCCAGCAGGCGGCCTTGTGGCAGCACCAGGTCGTTGATGCTCTGGTAGCCGCCCAGTGCGGTCTGGATGGCGTGCTGGCTCGGCACGTTGGCACACAGGCGCATGTTGGCCAGCATGTCGATGCCCTCGATGTAGCTCTGGGCATTGTGCTTGGGGCCGGAAATGGCGATCCAGCCGGAACGGAAGCCCGCCACCCGGTAGGATTTAGACAGCCCGTTGAAGGTCAGGCACAACAGGTCCGGCGCCAGGGAGGCGGTGCAGATGTGCACGGCGTCGTCGTAGAGGATCTTGTCGTAGATCTCATCGGAAAACACCACCAGGTTGTGCTGGCGCGCGAGTTCGAGCATGCCCAGCAACACTTCCCTGGAGTAGACGGCGCCGGTGGGGTTGTTCGGGTTGATGATCACCAGGGCCTTGGTGTTCGGGGTGATCTTGGCCTTGATGTCGGCCAGGTCCGGGAACCAGTCGGCGCCTTCGTCACACAGGTAATGCACCGGATGGCCACCGGCCAGGGTTACGGCGGCGGTCCACAGCGGGTAGTCGGGAGCCGGAACCAGCACTTCGTCGCCGTTGTTGAGCAGGGCCTGCATGGACATGACGATCAGCTCGGACACGCCGTTGCCTAGGTAGATGTCTTCGATGCCGACACCTTCAACCTGCTTCTGCTGGTAGTACTGCATGACGGCCTTGCGCGCGCTGAACAGGCCTTTGGAGTCGCTGTAGCCTTGTGCGGTAGGCAGGTTGCGGATCACGTCCTGGAGGATTTCGTCCGGCGCTTCGAAACCAAAGGGTGCCGGGTTGCCAATGTTCAGCTTGAGGATGCGATGGCCTTCCTCTTCCAGGCGTTTGGCGTGCTTGAGCACCGGGCCGCGAATGTCGTAGCAGACGTTGGCGAGCTTGTTCGATTTGCTGACCTGCATGGCGATGTGATCCTGAAAATGAACGATCCAGACGGTGTGAAGACTACCGTGCTGAGAATCCTGCGTTGGCCTGACCCATAAATACGTTTGAATGCCGGTAACGCGGGTGCCAGACTGGCGCTTTGAAGAGGCGCAATCATACGTGCCGCCTGATCCATGGAAAAGACACAGATCAGGCTTTTTCAGTTGCCGAGGTGTACCGATGGAAAAGTTGCAGAAAACCGTTGAAGAATGGAAAGCCATGCTCGACCCGGAGCAGTACAACGTGTGCCGCCTCAAAGGCACCGAGCGACCGTTCAGCGGCAAGTACAACGGCACCAAGACCGACGGCGTCTACCACTGCATCTGCTGCAATGAGCCGCTGTTCGATTCCAGGGCCAAGTTTGACTCCGGCTGCGGCTGGCCCAGCTTCTACGAGCCGATCGCCGAGCAGGCCATGGTCGAGATCCGGGACGTCAGCCACGGCATGATCCGCACCGAAGTCACCTGCGCCAAGTGCGATGCGCACCTGGGCCACGTGTTCCCGGACGGACCGCCACCGACCGGTTTGCGTTACTGCATCAACTCGGTGTGCCTGGACCTGGTACCGCGCTGAGCCGTCAGGCTCCTGCGGGCTTCGTGCCCGCAGGGGCCGTTATATCAAGGCATAAGTCCCGCCAATTAAATTGCACACAATTGAATTGCCTACTATCGTTTAGTCCTTCTTATCTCTGTAGAGGCACTGCCATGAGCGACAACCTGCTGAGCATCCCTTGCACCACCATCAAGGGTGAGCAAAAGACCTTGGCCGATTTCGCCGGCAAGGCGATTCTGGTGGTCAACACTGCCAGCAAGTGCGGCTTCACCCCGCAATACAAGGGGCTTGAGGAGCTCTGGCAGCATTACAAGGACCAGGGCCTGGTGGTATTGGGCTTTCCCTGCAACCAGTTCGGCAAGCAGGAGCCGGGCAACGAAGGCGCCATTTCGGAGTTTTGCGAGCTGAACTTTGGTGTCAGTTTCCCGCTGTTCAAGAAGATTGACGTCAACGGCAGCGATGCCCATCCATTGTTCGTACAGCTTAAAAAGCAGGCCCCGGGATTGCTGGGCTCCAAGGGCATCAAGTGGAACTTCACCAAGTTCCTGATCGGTCGCGACGGCCAGGTGGTCAAGCGCTTCGCCCCGACCACCAAGCCCCAGGACCTGACCCAAGAGATCGAAGCCCTGCTCAAATGACCGACCTGTCCCTGGCCCTCGACGACCAACTGTGCTTCAAGCTCTACGCCGCCTCCCGCGCGGTCACCCGGGCCTACAAGCCGATGCTCGATCAGTTGGGACTGACCTATCCGCAATACCTGGTGATGCTGGTGCTGTGGGAATGGCAGGCTGCAGCGGTGTCGCAGCCTACGGTCAAGGCCCTGGGCGAGCGCCTGCTGCTGGATTCCGGCACGCTGACGCCACTGCTCAAGCGCCTGGAGCAGCTTACCCTGGTGCGGCGTCAGCGCAGTGCGCTGGATGAGCGTGAAGTGCACCTGAGCCTGACCGATGAAGGCCGGCACCTGCGCGACCGGGTGCAGCCGCTGAAGGCTCGCCTGTTGTGTGACAGCGGCGTCGACCTGAACCAGGCCGATGCCTTGCGTGACGGTCTGGATCAGCTGTTGCGCCAGATCAAAGACTTGTCGTAGTCGGCACCCACAGATCGAGCAAGGCCTTGAGTTCTTCCCGGCGAAACGGCTTGGCCAGGTAATCGTTCATGCCCGCAGCCCGGCAGCGCTCGCGTTCCTCGGACATGGCATTGGCCGTCAAGGCGACGATCGGCAAGTCCGGCCAGCGCCCGCTGCGGCGGATCTGCCGACTGGCCTCATAGCCATCCATCACCGGCATATTGCAGTCCATCAACACCATGTCGAAGCCTTGCTCTTCCAGCAGCTTGAGGGCTTCACCACCGTGGGCGGCGACGATCACCTCGCACCCGAGCTTGCCGAGCATGCCCTTGGCCACCAGTTGATTGACCGGGTTGTCCTCCACCAGCAGGATGCGCGCCCGGTGGGCGAGGGGGCCGGTTTCCAGCTGGATCAGGTCCAGGACCAGGTCCGGATCGGTGCGCAAGTTGCGTTGCAGGACCTGGTACAGCGCGGTGCGGCTCAGGGGGCGGGCCTGTTGCTGCAAGGGGGCCAGGGCCGCGACTTCTTCGCTGGGCATGAAGTTGCCGTAGGCGGTTACCACCAGGATCGGGGCGGTGATCATCGGGCGCAGGCGGAACAGGCATTCGGGGCAGTCGGTGATCAGCAGGTCGGGATTCTGCCCGCTCAAGTCATCGTCGATGGAATAACAGCGCGGAGCCAGGCCCCAACTCGGCAGCAGGCTGTTGAGGAGTTCTGCCAGCCCGCTGCTGGTGCTGGTGATGGCGATTACATCTCCAGCCAAAGGCGCCAGGCGCACCGCCGGCAAGTGGGTCGGCAAGGGCAGGTCGGCACAGAACTGGCTGCCAAAGCCAGCTTCCGAGCTGATGCTCAGGCGGCCCTTCATGGCTTCGCACAGGTTGTGGGTCAGCGCCAGGCCCAGGCCTGTCCCGCCGAACTGGCGGGTGATGCCCGCACCGGCTTGGGTGAACGGCTGGAAAATCTTGACCTGGGCATCCTGGGCGATCCCGATACCGGTGTCGCACACCTCGATCCTGACCCGGCCGGCCTGGGCACTGAGGCGTACATCCACCCGGCCGAAACGTGTGAACTTCAGGGCGTTGGACAGCAAATTGCTGACAATCTGCCGTACCCGCGTCGGGTCGCCTAGCACCTGGGCGGGAAACTGCGGGTCGATCAGGCACGTCAGCTCCACGCTGGGCGCGGCGTTTTGCGAGAGCAGGTTGGCGGTGTCTTCCACCAGTGAACCGAGGTCGAACGGGATGCTTTCCAGTTCCAGTTGGCCGGCGTCGAACTTCGACAGGTCGAGGATATCGTTGAGTAGCTCCACCAGTACTTTGCCGGAGTCATGGGCGATCGACAGTTGCTGGCGTTGCTCGGCGTTCAGCGGGCTGTCGAGGGAGAGGGCGATCATCCCCAGCAGGCCGTTCAGCGGTGTACGGATTTCATGGCTCATGTTGGCCAGGAACGCCGCCCGTGCCTGGGCCATGCCCAGGGCCGTCATCTTCGCCGCTTCCAGCTCGTCGTTCGACAGCGTCAGCCGATGATTGATCGCCTTGAGCTCGGTGGTGCGGGCGGAGACGATGTCTTCCAGTTGGCCGAGGTATTCGGTCAGGCGATTTTCAGCATGCCGGCGTTGCTGGATTTCAGTCTCCATGTTTTCAAACTGTTGGTTGGCGACGTTGACCAGTACGCCGATCTCGTCGTGCTCGTGCCCCGGCGGGCAGTCCAGGCGCTCGTGCTTGCGTGAGCTCAGCTCGCGGATAATGCGCACCAGCGGCTTGGTCAGCATCACGTAGAAAAGCGCCAACAGAATGCCGGTGAGGATCAGGCTGCGGGCGAAGCCGTTGAGCAGGGTGATCTCGGCGCGGTGCAGGAAGCGGCTGCCGAACGCGTAGGTGTCTACGTCAAGACGCAGTACACCGAGGGAATCGTTGGGCATGTGGGCGAGGTAGAGCCGATCTTCGAATTGGCGGTTGGCGCCAAACAGGAAGTCGCTGATGGGCCGGTAGGTGCTTTCCTTGCGCGGGCGATGGACATCGGCCAGCACCAAACCGTTGTTGTCGATCAGTTGTGCATGGGTGATGGCGGGGGAGTGCAGCAGGCCCAGCGTCAGTTCCTGGGCCAGCTCGGCGTCGATGTTGTAGGCGATGCGCGAAGCCGGGTTATGGCTGATTTCAATCAGCGCACGTATTTCCCGGTTGATGGAAGCGTCTTCGCTGGCATAATCAATCCCAATCTGTATCAGGCTGAGCAAGGTTCCCAAGACGAATCCGACCAGCACTGTCAGTCTGGCTTGTTTATAAGACAAGCGGTGGGCGAACTTGATATCCATCGGGTGCTGTACCACTTTACGTTTCCTTTCGCCCGGCAAGCATAGCTGAACATCCACAGGCTCAAACTTGCCCGGCATGAATCGATTTTATTCGGTGCAGCCCTGCACGGTCTGCCTCAGGGTTGCCAATACGCCATCTTTTACAAGAACTTGCCAGAGGAATAGTCGTGGATTCTCGATTGAATGCCTTTCTTGAGCGTGCCGACGCGGTACTGGCTCGCCTGGAGCCCTTGTTGCCTGCCCCGCGCGAAGCCGTTGACTGGAACCATTGCCTGGCTGCCCGTTGGCAGCGCGAAGGTCGCAGCGGCTTTTTATTGCCACTGGAAGTCAGCCTGGATATGCGCCTGTCCGACCTGATCGGCGTGGATAAACAGCGCGAACAATTGGCCCGTAACACCCAACAGTTTCTCGACGGCCTGCCGGCCAACCATGCGCTGCTCTGGGGCTCGCGCGGCACCGGTAAATCGTCCATGGTGCGCGCCTTGCTGGCCCAGCACGCCAAGGCCGGGCTGCGCCTGATCGAAATCGAGCGCGATCACCTGGCGGACTTGCCGCGGGTGGTCGAGCAACTGATCAAATTGCCACAACGCTTTGTGTTGTTCTGCGATGACCTGTCTTTCGAAGCCGGCGAGAGCGATTATCGTGTGCTCAAGAGCGTACTCGACGGCTCCCTGGAGCAGGCGCCGGAAAACGTCCTGTTGTATGCCACCTCCAACCGTCGTCACCTGGTGCCCGAGAACCAGAGCGATAACGAGAACTGGAAGACCATAGACGGCGAGCTGCATCCCAACGAAGCGGTGGAGGACAAGATTGCCCTGTCTGACCGTTTCGGCTTGTGGCTGTCGTTTTACCCGTTCAATCAGGAGCACTTCCTGGATGTGGTCGAGCACTGGATCGGTGAGTTGGCGAGTAAGGCCGGTCTGCAGTGGCAACGCGATGAAGAGTTGGACATCCTCGCCGTGCGCTGGGCCACCGGGCGCGGTAATCGCAACGGCCGTTGTGCCTATCAGTTCGCCCGCTACTGGGTGGGCCTCAAGTTGTTGGAGCGTCAACCATGATTGATTTGCAACAGGCTGGAACCGGCCTCGATGGCTACGCCATGCTGCATGCGCAGCTGGAATCGCTGTTGGCGGATGAGCGGGATTTCATTGCCAATGCCGCGCAGTTTTCTGCGTTCCTGTTCAACCAGCTGGATGATTTGAACTGGGCAGGCTTCTACCTCAACCGCAATGAAGAGCTGGTGCTCGGGCCGTTCCAGGGGCAGATCGCCTGTGTGCGCATTCCGTTCGGTCGCGGTGTGTGCGGCGCGGCAGCGGCCTCGCGGCAAACCCAGCGGGTGGAAGACGTGCATGCATTCCCGGGGCATATCGCCTGTGACAGTGCGTCCAACAGCGAGTTGGTCGTCCCGTTGGTCAAGGACGGGCGCTTGATTGGTGTGCTCGACCTGGACAGCCCATCGCTGTCGCGGTTTACCCCGCAGGATCAGGCCGGCATCGAGCAGTTGGCGGCGATTTTCCTGCGGTTGACCGATTGTTGATGGGGTGAGCCTCCTGCAGGAGCAAGCAAGCTCGCTCCTGCAGGCTATCGACAGTCCAGCACGTCCAGTTGCATCTGCAGCATCCTCTCCAGCTCAAGCATGGATTTCTCTATTGCCTTGATGCCCGCCTCGATAACGTGTGGTGTCTCGCGTTCGCCACACGCCTGCTCCAACGCTTCGCATTGTCCGGACAAGGTATCGGCCTGGATGATCCGGGCGGCGCCCTTGATCTTGTGGGCCTGGTCGATCAGGTCGCCGGGCGCGGCTTGCCGTGCCAGCATGGCCATCAGCTCGACCCGATCATTCCGGCTGCTGCTGAGCAACTCCTCGAGCAAACGCCGGCTCAACTGTGGGTCACCGCCCGTCATCGCGTCCAGGCTTTGCAGGGTAAACACGTTGCGGGTGGGCAGCGGATCGACCTGCGCCAGGTGCTGTTCCAGCGCAGTAAGACTGATGGGTTTGAACAGGCAGTCATTCATGCCGGCGTCAAAGCAGCGTTGTTTCTCCTCGGGCTGCGCGTTGGCGGTGAAGCCGAGTATCACGCACGGGGTTTTCTGCTCGCGCTCCTCATACTCGCGAATGGAGTGACTCAATTCGTAGCCGTTCATGATCGGCATATTGCAGTCGGCAATGACCAGGTCGAAGTGTTCCTGGCGCCAGGCCTGGAACCCCGCAGCACCATGATGGGCCGCGGTGAACTGATGCCCCAGGAAACCCAGTTGCTGGCACATCAGCAAGCGGTTGGCCGGATGGTCATCCACCACCAGCACGTTGAGTACTGGCGCCGGCGTGGCCGCGGCCGGTTCAAGCTTGTCTACGGCCTTGACCGGCGGCAGGCTGGTCATCTTCAGGCTGACGTGGACCTGGGTGCCTACCATGGGCACGCTGCTCAGGCTCAATTGCCCGCCCATCATGGCGCACAGGCTGCGACAGATCACCAGGCCAAGGCCGGCGCCGCTCCTGGCCAGGTGCCCGGAGTTGTCGGCCTGGGCGAACGGCTCGAACAGGCGTAGCTGGTCTTCGCGATTGATCCCGATGCCGGTGTCCTCCACTACCAGTTTCATCTCGATCTGTTGAGGTTGCCCGGTCGCCTTCAGCTGCACCTTGATCTTCACCTGCCCGCGTTCAGTGAACTTGATCGCATTGCTCACCAGGTTCGAGAGCACCTGCTTGAACCGCAGAGGGTCGATCAGTACGTCGGTATCCTCGACATCGGGGGTGAACTCCAGCACCAGGCTCAGGGTTTTCTGGCGCGCCAGGCCATCGAACACGCGGACCACCGACTCGATGACTTCGCGCAGGTTGACCCGCTCCGGGGCCAGGCTCAACCGACCGGACTCGATACGTGCAATGTCCAGAATGTCGCCGATCAACTCCAGCAGGTCCTTGGCCGAGTTGTAGGCGACCTCGATCGCAGGGCGATCAAGATGACCCTGATCGGCGCGCTTGAGTGTCAATTCCAGCATGCCAATGACGGCGTTCATCGGCGTGCGGATTTCGTGGCTCATGGTGGCCAGGAACGTGCTTTTCGCGCGATTGGCCTCGTCGGCGCGTTCCTTGGCGGCGCGCAGTTCGTCGAACAACTGGCGCCGTTCGCTGATATCGATCCAGCCGCCAATGATGCCCTGGACCTCGCCCACGGAGTCGCGGTAGGGGAGGATCCAGTGGTAGATCGTGAGTTTCTTCCCGTGCACGTGCAGGGTGCGATCAAGGATCAACGGTTTACCCTCGGCCACTACCCGCTGGTAGTCGGCATGGTACTGCGCCGCCTCCGTCTCAAGGGCCATGCTCATCTGCGTGATGCTTTTGCCGATGACGTCTTCACGCTTGATGTCGAACGTCTGCAGGTAGCTGTCGTTGCAGGTCTGCAGATAGCCGTTGTGGTCGCGTACGTAGATCGGATGGGGCGTTTCATTGACCAGCGCCCGCATGAACTCGAACTGGTCGTTAAGGGCGCGCTCGGCCAGTTTTCGGTGCTTGATCTGGCGCTGCAGGTAGCCGTTCCAGGCCAGGGAAATCAACAGCAGCAGCCCGGTGCCGATGATGATCTGGGCAATCAGGCGATGGTAATTGCGCCAGTAGCCATCGGACGCTGCGTTGTAGCCGCGCCAGCGGCTGTTGATCGCCGCCATCTCATCCGGGGCGATACTCAGCAGTGCCTTGTCCAGGATCGAACTCAGCTCCGTGGCGTGTCGGGACGTCGCCAGGGCAAACGTCGCAGGCAACGTGCCGATGCTGGAACTGATCTGCAGTTCGTCCTGGAATGCCGGAGAAGAAAGCAGGTAGTTGGCGATCACCAAAGGGTTCACTGCGCCGTCGACTTGCCCCTGTGCCAGCAATTCCGATGCCTTGAAGGTATCCCCGGTTTCCACCAGGTTTATCTGGGCAAATGCCTGCTGCAGGAATTTTTCCAGCTGATTGCCCTGGGTAATCGCCAGGCGCTTGCCGGCCAGTTCTTGAAGGCTTGTGGGCGCGCCCGGCTCTTTACGGGTCAATAATACGTAGGAGTTTTCCAGGTAGGGGCGGCTGAAGTTCAACTGGGACTCGCGCCCGGTACTGGGGGTAATTGCGCCGATGATGTCGGCTGCGCCGGTCTGCACCAGTTCCATCATGTTGGCGACGTCACGCACGTGTTGAATCTCGAAGCGCAGGCCGGTTCGCAGGCGGATCAGCTCCAGCACGTCGGCGGTGACGCCCCGGAACTTGCCGTCGGTATCAAAGAACGTCAGGGGGGCGAGGGTTTCATTGACCACCACCTTCACCACGGGGTTGTCCTTGAGCCAGCGCTCTTCGCGCAGGCTCAGTTGCAGCTTGCGGTCGGTCAGCAGAATGTCGCTGCCCGCACTCCAGCGCTTGGCGATGCTGTCACGTTCATAGGTTGATACGCCATCGAGCACTGAGTCGATGATACTCAGGAGAATGGGTTGATCCTTGCGCAAGGCGAAGCTGAACCCGTGGGCCTCGTGCTTGCCGAAGTTGGCCATGCGGATATTTTTCAGGTAGCCCTTGTTGATCATGTAGTGAGTGGAAATGGTGTCGCCCAGGAATACGTCAGCCTGGTCGAATGCCACGGCATTCAAGGCATTTTGATAGGACGGGTAGGCGTGGATGGTCGCCTTGGGGTACAGCGCCTGCACTTCGTCCATGGGCAGGTAATGGTAGACAAGACTCAGGCGCAGGCCGGCCAGGCCGTCGCCAAGGTCGCGGTTCTCACCTTCACGGGTCACCAGTACCGGCTGATCCACTGCGTAGGGCAGTGACAGGACGATGTCGGGATTCGCCGCTTCAAAACCGTTGGCAGACCCCAGAAAATCGATTTCGCCGTTTGCCAGCGCCTGGATCGCGGCTTCACGGGAGGAGTAGCGCAACACGGTGATTGGTATCGCCAGTGTCCTGGCCAGCAGCCCGGCGTAATCGGCAGTCAGCCCTTCATAATCACGCCCGCTGGAGGTGATGTCGAAGGGCGGATAGTCGGGTGCAGAGGTGCCCAGTATCAGTTCCCGTTTGTTCTGCAGCCACTGGCGCTGTGTCTTGTTCAGGGGGGTGTCCAGTTGAACGGCACCGGCACGCCCCAGCAGGGCATATTGCTCGGGAACAGTTTGTTCGGCAGGCACGGAAGTGCTGAGGCACACCCCGATACTCAATATGATTAGATAGTCCTTTAATCGCCTGGGCATCCGATTTCTCACACTAGCGCGTTACGTTTTGCCATCTCGATAAGTTCTACCAAGGATTTGGCTTTCAGTTTTTGCATGAGCCTTTTTTTGTAAGTGCTGACGGTTTTGTTGCTGAGAAACATGCCCTTGGCGATTTCCTTGTTTGTCCGGCCTTGGGCAAAAAGTTGTAATACCATGAGTTCACGATCGTTGACGACTTTGAAAAGTTCAAGCTCTTCATTGTTATCCGTTTCGTTAGTGCTGCCGTTAAGGGCCTGGCTCGGGAAGTAGTTGTAACCTGACAAGACCGCCCTGATGGCACTGAGCAGTTCGCTCAAGTCACCTTCCTTGCACACATAGCCATCGGCACCGGAGCGCATGCACCGGGTAGCAAAGAGCTTGGGGGTCTGGGCGGTGAGTATCAACGTCTTGGTCGGCGTACTCATTGCGTTGAACCGGCACAGCACTTCCAGGCCATCGAGTTTCGGAATGCCGATATCAAGGATAATCAGGTCAGGCTGACACTCCTTGACCATTTGTATCGCATCACAACCGTTATCGGCTTCTCCCACTACTTTATAGCCTTCGTGTTCTAACAACATCCGAATGGCAAGTCGGATGACGGGGTGGTCGTCAATAATAAAAACTGAGTTCATGATCAAATTCCATACAGGCGCAAATAAAGTCGGCACATTAGCTCACATGGCAATGAAGGAGGATGAACTTGATGTGGAACAAACGTAAAACAAGAATAATCCTACATCAAAAAAAGCAAGGGATTACGCTCTGTGAGGTGTTTGTTGTTTGGGTGTAAGAGTTTTGCGTGGGTGGAATTTAAAAGTAACTGGTCGTGAGAGGGCAGCGTTATAAAGAGGCGTTTTCGGATTGCCCGGGTGTTTAACTTCCTACTTTTCTGTTGAGCGAGTAAGGCGTGATTGGCGTATGAGTTCATTCAGCTCAAGGTGGCTTAACGGCTTCGACAAATAGCCAAGTAATGGAAAGTTGCGTCGGGATGCCTGGGCCATCAGGTGTTCCAGTTCATTGACGGGCAGGCCGCTGAGCAATATCGCGGACCTTATAAAGCCTCTGCGGTTGGCAATTTCAATCAACTCCAGCCCGGGCAAGTCGGGCAAACATTGATCACAGAGCAGAATATCGAATGGCACGTCGGTTTGTGTCATCAGCCGCATTGCCTGTTCTGCATTCTCGGCCAGTGCCAGGTCGTGGTAGCCATAGTTTCGTAGCAGGCATTGGGTGGCCAGCAATTGAAAGGGGTGATCCTCCACCAACAGGATGCGAAGTTGTTCGAGCATGGTTTTTTCCATGGAATGGACAAGAGCCCTGAAGACGCTCCACCAGGGCGTGTAGTAAGAAGTTAATGGGCCCGCCAGCTATCGGGCGCAGGAGCAGGTCGAAAGACTGCGGTCAGGGCGCGCGATTATTCATCGCGGCGGGGAAGAACTTCGATCAGGCCGCTCTGTTCCGTGCGTAGGGCGATTCTTTGAAAAGTCGCCCTGGCCATCAGCCAGGGCTCCGATTTATTGCGGGCTGGAGCGGCCGGTCATCTCGCGGGCCATCTCGCTGGCGTAGCTGTCAGTCATGCCGGCGATAAAGTCGATCATGCGCAGGAAGGACGCGTGCAATGACCAGGAGGGATCCGGGGCGCTATTGCCCAACAGGTCGAGGATGCGTCGGTTCTTGAACGACGGGGTGCGACCGCCATGTTGTTCCAGGGCCGCGCCGCAGAAGGCATTCAAGAGGATTTCCAGGGTGGTGTAGGCGCCGATCTCATGCAGGGTCTTGCGCTTGTCCTGGAAAATCTTCTTGCGGGCCATGTCCTTGGCATCCAGCACGCAGCGCTTGGCCGGGCCGTGCATATGTTCCACCAGGTCCCCCGGCAGGGTGCCGGCCAGCAGCGCGTCCTGTTGTTCGACGAACGCCCGGGCCGCGGCGTTGGTCAGGTGTTCGATGGCCTTGCCTCGCAGGATCGCCAGCTTGCGTCGCCGGGAATCCAGCGGGCCGAGTTGCCGATAGGTTTGCGGCAAGTCGTCGCCCACCAGGTCCAGCAGCAGTGACTCGACCTCGGCGTATTCCAGCAGCTCCATTTCCAGGCCGTCTTCGAGGTCGATCAATGCGTAGCAGATATCGTCGGCCGCCTCCATCAGGTACACCAGCGGGTGCCGGGCCCAGCGTTGTTCTTCCAACTGCGGCAAGCCGAGCTTCTGGGCGATCTGCTCCAGGATCGGCAGTTCGCTCTGGTAGCAGCCGAACTTGTGTTTCTTGTAGCCCAGGGAGTCGGCGTGGCGGGCGGTCCAGGGGTATTTCAGGTAGGTGCCCAAGGTGGCGTAGGTCAGGCGGGTGCCACCATCAAACTGGTGGTATTCCAGTTGCGTGAGTACCCGGAAGCCCTGGGCATTGCCTTCGAAATTGAGGAAGTCATTGCGTTCGGCGCTGCTCATGTCATCCAGCCAGCCACGGCCTGAAGCTTGCTGGAACCAGTGCCGGATCGCGTCCTCGCCGGAATGGCCGAAGGGTGGGTTGCCGATGTCATGGGCCAGGCAGGCTGACTGCACCACCATGCCCAGGTCGCTCGGGTCGCACCAGTCGGGCAGGGCACTGCGGATGGTCTCGCCCACGCGCATGCCCAGGGATCGTCCCACGCAACTGACTTCCAGGGAGTGGGTCAGCCGGGTGTGGATGTGATCGTTGCTGGTCACCGGGTGCACTTGCGTCTTGCGGCCCAGGCGGCGAAACGCACCGGAAAAGATGATGCGGTCATGGTCTTTGTGAAACGGACTGCGCCCCAGTTCTTCCGGGCTGTGCAGCGGTTTTCCAAGGCGTTCGCGGGTAAGCAGGGTGGGCCAATCCAAGGCGGGTACTCTCCGTGCGGTGAATGACGGCTCCCAGCTTCCCGGTTCAGCCAGGCCTTCGCAAGCGAAAAACTACAGGCCGGCGGCGTCGATATCGATTAACAGCAGGCGCTGACCATTATCAAAGAATTGTCCGGCAGTCAGGCAGTACTGGTTGGTCGTGGCATCGCGATAGGTTGAGGACAGGGTCAGCCGCCGCTCCTCCCAACCTTCGGCCAGCAAATGATAAAAATACGGACGCCATGACCAGTTGTGGCCCAGGTAGCGGCTGTCGGCTTGCCAGGCGCCCTGGTGCCATTCGAAGTTGGGTGTCAGTTGCGTGCCATGCCGGTCGCACTGGTAAAAACGCAGCAGCCAGGGAAACGCCGGCAATTGCGGCAGGTGGCTCAGCGGTGCGCGGGTGTGGGCCCAGGTTTGCAGGATCTGCATCAGCTCCGCCAGTTGCTGGCGCAGTTGCATGATCCGGCCACGTTCGGCGAGCTTCTGTTGGACATAGCCGGTGCGCAACTGGGCGAAGCGCGGCACGAATGCGTCGGTGTCGAACCAGTCCAGTTGGGCCTGGGCGAACAGGTAGCCCTGGACATAACGCGAACCGCATTCCAGGGCGAAATTCAGTTGGGCCTCGGTTTCCACCCCTTCGGCGATGATCCAGCAGCCGGTTTTTTCCGCCATTTGCGCCAGTGCCCGTACCACCTCACCGCTCGGGCCACCGCGGGCCGCGGCCTGGAACAGGCGCATGTCCAGCTTGAGAATGTCCGGCTGCAAGGCCAGCACCCGGTCCAGCTGCGAATAGCCGGCGCCGAAGTCATCAATGGCAATCCGCGCGCCGGCCTCGCGGTAGCGCTCGACGACTTCGGCCAGGCGCAGGATATCGCCGCCCAGTTCAGTGATCTCGAACACGATGCGGCGCGGGTCGACGTTATGCAGTTGCAATTGCTTCAGGCTCGGCAGTGCCTGGCCCGGGCGCAGGCGGGTGATCCAGCGTGGCGAGATATTCAGGCTGAGGAACCACTCCTGCGGGGCTTCATGCAGGCGGCTCAGGGCATTGTCACGGATCTGCCGGTCCAGGCGGCGCAAGGCCACCGAGGGCGTGCGCGGGTCGGCGAACAGCGGACCCACCGAGCGCAGTTGGCCATTCGCCTGGCGTAGGCGGCCCAGGGCTTCTACGCCGGCGATGCGGCCGGTGGCGGTGTCGATGAATGGCTGGAAGCAGGCGAGCGGTTGCCCGTCGATCACGGGGCCTCCTTAAAAGACCGGAAATAAAAAAGGCCCGGCCCTCAATGGAGAGGGCCGGGCCTGATCTGTTTGCAAGAATGCAGCCAGCACGCTCAACTTTTGCGCGAAGCACCTTGCATGGCCAGTTTGATCAGCGGGATCAGGCCGGCACCCAGCCGCACCAGGCGGGTCATGGTGCCGATTCCGCCGCCCTTGGCGCCTTTGCCGGTGAGAAACCCCAGCAGCGTCACCACGCCCACGCCCCACAGCGGCGCGTGCTTGATGCCAAAACCGTCCTGCCAGCTCTGGCCCATGTTGCGGACCTTTTGCAGCGGCAGCATCAGTTGCTGGGACTCGTGACGGATTTCCTGGCGGTGCATTTCCATGCGCAGGCGGATCAACGCCTTGCGCATTTCTCGCCGGGAAGTGTTTTGCGGCAATTCAGTCATGCTCATGGCAGCAGGCGCTCCCGGTCGTTGGCCAGCTCTTCGAGGGTGGCGTGGAACGGCGTGGACTCATCGAACACCGCCGCCTTCAGGCGCAACCCGCAGAATGCTGCGGCCAGTATGTAGAACACACACAGGCTGATAATCCCGGTCAGGCGGTAGGTATCCCACACCAGAATCATCACCAGCGCCGACAAACCCACCAGCAACAGCAAGGCAAACACCAGCGCCAGGCCGGCGAACAGCAACAGGCTGACGGTGCGGGCTTTCTGCTCCTGCAACTCGATGCCGAACAGCTCGACATGGCTGTGCAGCAAACCCAGAACAGCCGCGCCCAGGCGCCGTGAAGTAGAACTTGGGCCCGTGGACGAGCCGGATTCGCCGATAGACATGATTAGCGCCTTGTAGCCAGCAGGCCGATCAAAAAGCCCACGCCGGCCGCAATGCCGACGGACTGCCAGGGGTTGGCCTGCACATAGTCTTCAGTGGCCGTGACCGCCGCCTGGCCGCGTTCGCGCAGGGAGTCTTCGGTCAGTTGCAGGGTTTCACGGGCCTTGAGCAGGCTTTCGTGAATCTTGCTGCGAAGCTCGTCAGCCTGGTCACCGGCGAGGATCGCCGTGTCGTCCAGCAGCTTCTCGGTATCGCTGACCAGGGTTTGAAAATCCGCCATCAGTATTTCTTGAGCAGTCTTTGCCGTTTTTCTGGCCATGGTTATCTCCGTGAGTGGCTGGTCTGTTTACTTCTGGTTTCGAGTCACCGGTGTCGGTGAAGGTTCACTGCAATTGTCTGGTACAGCTTTTGCTTTGCCTTGGTGCGCAGGCCCGGGGCCTTGCGCTGAATCCGGGCGGTTGGGGCTCAAACCCTGAAAAACCTTACCCTAAATAACTAAAACTCGCGGAAAAACCCTGTCGGATTCTGCCTTTTTCAATGATCGCTGCGCCAAAGCGGTTCACGGCCTCAAACGAGGGTCGGATCGTTGGTGCCAATTTAGTGCGCATCATGAAGGCCATGAACTGCTTTGGTGCTTTTTCCTGCATCTGCAGGCCTGCCATCCTCCATGGAAAATTTGCAAAGCGCGGTGGACACCCTCGTCCACAGCTCCAACACGCTGTTCATTCTGATTGGTGCGGTCATGGTCCTGGCCATGCACGCCGGCTTTGCCTTCCTGGAAGTCGGCACGGTGCGCCAGAAGAACCAGGTCAATGCCCTGTCGAAAATCCTCAGTGACTTCGCGATTTCAACACTGGCCTATTTCTTTATAGGCTATTGGATCTCCTACGGGGTGACCTTCATGCAACCGGCGGCGGTGATCAGCGCCGACCACGGCTACGGCCTGGTGAAGTTCTTCTTCCTGCTGACCTTCGCGGCGGCGATCCCGGCGATCATTTCCGGGGGAATCGCCGAGCGTGCACGGTTTGTTCCGCAACTGTGTGCCACTGCGTTGATCGTAGCCTTCATCTACCCGTTTTTCGAAGGCATGGTGTGGAACGGCAACTACGGCCTGCAAGCCTGGTTGCTGGCCACCTTCGGCGCCAGCTTCCATGACTTTGCCGGCAGCGTCGTGGTGCACGCCATGGGCGGCTGGCTGGCGCTGGCGGCGGTGCTGTTGCTGGGGCCAAGGCAGGGCCGTTATCGGGAAGGGCGCCTGGTGGCGTTCGCGCCGTCGAGCATTCCATTCCTCGCGTTGGGCTCGTGGATCTTGATCGTCGGCTGGTTCGGCTTCAACGTCATGAGTGCGCAAACCCTGTCCGGGGTCAGCGGGCTGGTGGCGGTCAATTCGTTGATGGCGATGGTCGGTGGCACGGTAGCGGCATTGGTGATCGGCCGTAACGACCCAGGCTTCTTGCACAACGGTCCATTGGCCGGGTTGGTGGCGATCTGTGCCGGTTCCGACCTTATGCACCCGGTGGGCGCGTTGGTGACCGGCGTGGTGGCGGGCGGCTTGTTCGTCTGGTTCTTCATTGCCGCCCAGGATCGCTGGAAAATCGACGATGTGCTGGGTGTATGGCCATTGCACGGGCTGTGCGGCGTGTGGGGCGGGATTGCCTGCGGGATCTTCGGCCAGACCGCCCTGGGCGGCCTGGGCGGCGTCAGTCTGATCAGCCAGTTGATCGGCACCGCGCTGGGGGTAGTGGTAGCCCTGGCCGGCGGCTTCCTGGTGTATGGCGTGATCAAACGCGTGCATGGCCTGCGCTTGAGTCAGGAAGAAGAGTATTACGGCGCGGATTTGTCGATCCACAAGATTGGCGCGGTCAGTCAGGATTGAGGGGCGCGTCCCCTTCGTTCTGGTTGCAGCCATGTAACAAGCGGTACCGGCTCTGGCGCACTTCATCGACACGGCCTTGCACCTGCTGCTCCGACAACCCCAGCAGGATCAACGCATGGGAGGCGAGCATCAGGCTCGACTCCAGCAACTCGGGCACCACTTCAGTGGCGCCGGCGGCTTTCAGTTCGGCCAGCTGACTGTCGTCGCGGGTGCGTACCAGGATCGGTACGGTCAGGTTGATCCGCCGCGCTTCGTTGAGCACGGCCAGGGCGACGTCGCTGTTGTCCACCGCGATCACCACCAGGCGCGCACGTTCCAGGCCGACCGCGCTGAGCAGGGCGCCACGGCGGCAGTCGCCGTAATGCACGGCGCTGTCTTCGGTAGAAGCTTCCTGGACCCGCTCCGGGTCGTCATCAAGGGCAATGAACGCCTGTTGTTCACGGTGCAGGAAGCGCCCGATGGACTGGCCAACCCGGCCGTAGCCGCAGATCACCGCGTGGTCGCGCAGCTCGGCATTCAGGGCCGTAATCTCTTCAAGCTGTACTTGCTGGTTGGGCTTGCGGTGCAGGCGCAGGGCAATCGCGGGTGCAGCCCTGAGCAACAGCGGAGTCAATAGCATCGAGCAGAAGGTGGCAGCCAGCAGCAGGCCGCTGATGTCGGCGGGCAGCAGGCGGCTTTGCTGCATTTGCGCCATCAAGGCGAAACAGAACTCGCCGCCCTGGGCCAGCGCCAGGCCGCTGCGCCAGGCGGTTTCACCGTCGCTGCCGCGCAGTTGCACCAATAGCGCGACCACACAGCCTTTGATCAACATCAGCGTGAGGGTCAGGCCGAGAATCAACAGGCTATGACTGACGAACAGTTGCAGGTCGATCAGCATGCCGATGCTGACAAAAAACAGTCCCAGCAGGATGTCGCGAAACGGCCGGATATCGGCTTCGATCTGATGGCGGTAATGGCTTTCCCCCAGCAGCATGCCGGCGAGAAACGCACCGAGTGCCGGGGACAGGCCCAGCAAGTGGGTCAGCCAGGCGGTGAGCAGTACGATCACCAGTGCCAGCAGCACGAACAATTCGGCCGAATGGGACGCCGCCACCTCACGGAACAAACGCGGCAGCAACCAGCGGCTGGCCAGCAGCAGGCCGAGGAACAGCACCACGGTTTTGCCCAGGGTCAGTGGCAATGCCCAGTACCAGGCTTGCTCGCTGTTACCGGCGAACACTGGCACGAGGGTCAGCAGCAATACGGCCACTACATCCTGGAACAGCAATACCCCAATCGCGTTCTGGCCATGGCTGCTGAAGATTTCGCCAAGACTGGTCAGCTCCTTGCTGACGATGGCGGTGGACGACAGTGCCAGTCCCGCACCGAGCAACAGCGCGGTGGTCGGCGACAGGCCGAACAGTGCCAGCAAACCGCCCAGCAGCAACCCGCAGCACAGTACCTGCAGGCTGCCCAAGCCAAACACCACCCGGCGCAGGCTGAGCATTTTGTTGAGAGAAAACTCCAGGCCCAGGGAAAACAGCAGGAACACCACACCCAGTTCGGCAAGGTCTGGCAAGTCTTCGCTGTCATTGACCCAGTCGAGGGCGGTGGGGCCCACGGCCAGGCCAACACACAGATAGCCCAGCACCGGCGGCAGTTGCAGGCGACGAAACAGCGCAATCACCACCAGGGAGGAGGCCAGGATAATCAGCAGGTTGGCAAACACATGCAGCTCCATTGCAGGTATTACGGGAAAAAAGTCGCGAGAGTCGCTGAATCAGTTATACCCCATGCTGATCTGGGTCAGGCTTTTGCAGTGTCCCGACGCTGTTAGAATAGGTGCCTGATTCTTCTTGGACCCGTTGCCATGCTTCCTGAATGTCAGTTGTTCGGCACCCTGGGCTGCCATCTGTGTGAGTTTGCCGAAGCCGAAATCATGCCGTTGGTCGAACACGGCCTGCTGGTGGAGTTGGTGGATATCGCCGATTCCGAGGCCCTGTATGAAGCCTACGGCCTGCGGATTCCGGTGCTGCGCCGGGTGGACACGGGCGCGGAGCTGGAGTGGCCGTTCGACGAAGCGCAGGTAGTGAACTTTCTTAGCTAGCACTCGGCGATGGCGAGTTCCCGATTATTCGGTTACTGTATGTTTGTACAGCGATTGAATGAGAGGGAACGCCCGTGGTGAATGTTGAACAACTGAAAAGCAGCGTCAATCGCATGTCCGCCGACGTCGTGCGCGACGCGGTGAACGAGCTGCGCCTCGATGGCCTGGTCACGGAAGGCAAGACGCCGTTTAACAAAGTGCATTTCAACACCTGCTTTGCCGAGATCGAGGCGCTGTTCCAGCGCGCGGGTTATCACAAGCAGCTGGATGTGGTGGGTTACCAGGGCTTGCTGTATGCGCTTTACGACCCGGGCCGCTGGGAAGCGGTGGATGTGCTGCGCTGGCTCAAGGAGTTCACCGAGGCGGCCAGTGCGTCACCGGTGTTGCGCGCGGAATTGGCCAAGGCCTGAATCTGTGCTGGGCCTGATCCGGCAGCATGCGGGATAATGTGCGCCTGTATGTCCACGTCTTGAGCCTGCCATGTCCGTTTTTTCCGCTGCCCAGCACCAAGCCAGCACCTTGTACCTGCCGCCAGGCGCCTGGGCCACCGTGCTGGATTGCCTGTGTGAGCACTTCCAGGCCATCAGCCGTGAGCAATGGCTGGATCGCATCGCCCGGGGCAGGGTGCTGGACATCAATGGCACTCCCATCAATCAGGACCTCGCCTACCGCGAAGGCCTGTGCATCTACTACTTTCGTGAAGTACCGAACGAGAAAGTAATCCCGGTGCAGGAGACGATCCTGTACGCCGATGAACACCTGGTGGTGGCCGACAAGCCGCATTTCCTGCCGGTCACGCCTGCCGGTGAATACGTCGAGCAGACCCTGTTGCGGCGTTTGATCCGTCGCCTCGACAACCCGGCGCTGGTGCCGCTGCATCGCATTGATCGGCATACCGCAGGGCTGGTGTTGTTTTCGGCCAACCCCCAGACGCGCTCGGCGTATCAACAGCTGTTTCCCACGCGCAAGATCGACAAGTTCTACGAAGCCATTGCCCCTGCATTGCCTGGGCTGACCTTTCCGCTGGTGCACAAAAGCCGGCTGGTGGATGGCGAGCCGTTCTTTCGCATGCAGGAAGGCGCGGGGGCGAGCAACACCGAGACGGCGGTCGAGGTGCGGGAAAAGAATGGCGACCTGTGGCGCTATGGCCTGTTTCCGGTGACCGGCAAGAAGCATCAGTTGCGGGTGCACATGACGGCCCTGGGCGCGAGTATCTGCAACGATCCGTTCTACCCCGACGTTATCAAGGATGCCGAGGACGACTACGCCAACCCGCTCAAGCTGCTGGCCCAGGGGGTGCGTTTCATCGACCCGGTCACCGGCCTTGAGCGCGACTTTCGCAGCGAGATCAGCCTGGACTGGTAAACCCCAGCAACGAAAAAGCCCGCATTACGCGGGCTTTTTTGTATCTGGCGTTAAGACTTACAGGTCTTTAACGGTGCGAACCTGATCCTTGTTGATCTGGGTGCGCTTGCCATCCAGCTGTTCGAATTCGTAGAAGCCGGTGGACTTGTCGAATTTAGGAGTGTCGACGGCCTGGATTTCGCGACCGTCATTCAGGGTGATCACTGTCGGCGAGGCGCAACCGGCAAGGGTAGCGAGGCCCAGTGCAAGCATGAGAGCGGCGATGGTCCGTTGAGTCATGAGTTTGTCTCCGAGAGAATGCTTTGTTGAGTACTGACCTTGTGACGTGTGTAACGTCGGCAAAGTTCCTTGTTCGACGCTCATTCTGACACGCTGGGCGGGCGGTGCAACAACTCCGGTGTATTGAGGTTGGCCAGGCGCGGATCGTCGGCGGGGCAATCCAGGGCCTTGGCCCCCAGCGCCTGCATGATCTGGCGCGGGCTGCGCCCGCCGGCTGCCCAGGCCCGTTCGAAGGGCTCGCGCAGCGAAGTGGGGATCACGCAGAGCAGCGGTTCCCAGAAATCGCCGTGGCGCACCATCACCGGCAGCAACGGGTTTTGCTGCGCCGTGCTGCGCAGGTCGGCGAGCAATCGTGCATCGATCTGCGGCACATCGCACGGCAATACCAGCAGATGCCCATGCTGCGCCACCGCCAGTCCTGCGCGAATGCCGGCCAGTGGCCCTGGAAAGTCGGGGCTGTCATCGCCGACCAATCGGTCGGCGTAGGCCGCGTACTGCGCCTGGTTGCGATTGCAGGAGATGATCAGGTCGTCGGTCAACGGCCGCACCAGGCGATGCAGGTGCGCGATCAGCGGCTGCCCGTGCCAGTCCAGCAGGCCCTTGTCGAGGCCGCCCATGCGCTGGCCACGACCGCCGGCCAGCAAAAGGATCGAGCAGGGCAGTGGGGAAGAATGGCTTGGCATGACGGCTCCTGCGGGCAGTGAAATGGGGGGCTGTGATATAACATCGGGCTGTTCCTTCGACAACCGGACCGAGCCATGAAAGCCAAGGCTGATGCGCCCTTTGTACCCCTGAATATCGCTGTATTGACGGTCAGCGACACCCGCACCCTGGAAACCGACACCTCGGGCCAGGTCTTCGTCGACCGCCTGACCGCCGCCGGTCACCTGCTGGCCGAGCGAGTTTTGCTTAGAGATGATCTGTACAAAATCCGTGCGCAAGTGGCGCACTGGATTGCCGAAGACGTGGTGCAGGTGGTGTTGATCACCGGCGGCACCGGCTTCACCGGCCGCGACAGCACCCCGGAAGCGGTGAGCTGCCTGCTGGATAAACAGGTGGATGGTTTCGGCGAACTGTTCCGGCAAATCTCCGTGGCCGATATCGGCACCTCCACCGTGCAATCCCGTGCCCTGGCCGGCCTGGCCAACGGCACACTGGTGTGCTGCCTGCCGGGCTCCACCAACGCGGTGCGCACCGGTTGGGACGGGATTCTCGCCGAGCAATTGGATAACCGTCACCGCCCGTGCAACTTCGTCCCGCATTTGAAACAGGCCGAGCCCTGTGAATCCCGTGGGTAAGCCGGGCAAGACCGGCGCGTTGATGCCGGTGGAAGACGCCCTCGAACAATTGCTGGCGATGGCCGAGGCAGCGCCGATCCGCGAGCAGGAAACGTTGCCGCTGGCCGAGTGTGATGGTCGGGTGCTGGCCCAGGCGTTGATCTCCACGCTGGACTTGCCGCCCTGGCCCAACAGCGCCATGGACGGATACGCCCTGCGCCTGGCGGACTGGACCGGTGAGCCACTGGTAGTCAGCCAGCGCATTTTTGCGGGCACGGCACCCGAGCCCTTGGCTGCCGGTACCTGCGCGCGGATCTTCACCGGAGCCCCGGTACCGGAGGGCGCGGACTGCGTCGAGATGCAGGAAAACGCCGTGGTCCATGCCGATCAGCGGGTGAGCTTCACCGAAGCGTTGCAGGTGGATCAAAACATCCGTCCCCAAGGCCAGGAAACCACGGTGGGCGAGTTGGTGTTGCCAGCAGGTACACGCCTGGGCCCGATCGAGTTGGGCCTGGCGGCTTCACTGGGTCGTGATCGGCTGGAAGTGGTACGACGCGCCCGCGTGGCTGTGCTGTCCACCGGCGACGAGTTGATCGAGCCGGGCCTGCCGCTGGGGCCCGGGCAGATCTACAACAGCAATCGCCGAGTGCTGTGCAGCTGGCTGGAGCGCCTGGGCTGCGAAGTGGTGGACGCCGGGATCCTGCCGGATGACCTGGAACAAACCCGCGAACGCCTGGGCGCATTGGGCTCGGTAGACCTGATTCTGTCCACCGGCGGTGTGTCGGTGGGGGAGGCGGATTTTCTCGGGATTGCGCTGCGGGAAGAAGGGGAGCTGGCGCTGTGGAAGCTGGCGATCAAGCCGGGCAAGCCGCTGACGTTCGGGCATTTCCGTGGTGTACCGGTGATCGGTTTGCCGGGCAATCCGGCGTCGACGCTGGTGACCTTTGCCTTGCTGGCGCGGCCTTACCTGTTGCGCCGCCAGGGCGTGGAAGACGTGCAGCCGCTGCGCATTGAAGTGCCAGTGGGGTTTGTCTGGCCCAAGCCGGGGAATCGCCGCGAGTATTTGCGCGGGCGGCTGGAGCAGGGCAAGGCGATCATCTACCGCAACCAGAGCTCGGGTGTGCTGCGTAGCGCGGCGTGGGCCGAAGGTTTGGTAGAAGTGCTGGAGGGGACGACGCTGGAGATCGGTGACCGGGTCAACTTCATTCCGCTGAGTGAAGTGTTGAACTGAGCCCGATCTATCAAACAATGAAGATCAAAATGTGGGAGCGGGCTTGCTCGCGAAAGCGGTGGATCAGTCACCAGATGTATTGACTGACCCTCTGCATTCGCGAGCAAGCCCGCTCCCACATTTGATTTGTGTTCATCCTGCAATTACGGCAAGTCGCGACTCGCGTAAAACGCACTCAACACCTTCACCAGGTGCGCCAGGTCGTGGCTGCCGCACAGCTCGCGAATCGAGTGCATCGCAAACGTCGGCAAGCCGATATCCACGGTGCGCACGCCCAGGTGGCTGGCGGTGATCGGGCCGATGGTCGAGCCGCAACCCATGTCGCTGCGAACCACAAAGCTTTGCACCGGCACTTCTTCGGCCATGCACAGGTGGCGGAAGAACCCGGCGGTTTCGCTGTTGGTGGCGTAGCGCTGGTTGCTGTTGACCTTGATCACCGGGCCGGCATTGAGTTTCGGGCCGTGGTTGGCGTCGTGCTTCTCGGCGTAGTTGGGGTGCACGCCGTGGGCGTTATCGGCAGACACCAGCAGCGACTTCTGGATAGTGCGTACGAACTCATCACCCTCGGGCAGCAGGCGACGCAGGGTCTGCTCCAGCATCGGGCCGTCGGCACCGCAGGCGGAGCACGAGCCGACTTCTTCGTGGTCGTTGCAGACCAGCACGCAGGTTTCATCGGTTTCGGCGGTGAGCAGGGCTTGCAGGCCGGCGTAGCACGACAGCAGGTTGTCGAGGCGGGCACCGGCGATAAAGTCGCCATTGAGGCCGATCACGGCCGCGCTCTGGGTGTCGTAGAAGCTCAGCTCATAGTCGAGCACCACATCGGCGTTCAACCCGTGTTCACGAGCCAGTTGCTCGGTCAGCACTGCGCGGAAGTCCACGCGCTCGTCACCGGCGAACTGCGCAAGGATCGGCGGCAGTTCGGTCTGGGCATTGATCGCCCAACCCTGGTTGGCTTCACGGTTCAGGTGAATGGCCAGGTTGGGGATGATCGCGATGGGCAGCTTGAAGTCGATCAGCTGGCTTTCGACCTTGCCGTCGCGGCGGAAAGTGACGCGGCCGGCCAGGGACAGATCGCGGTCGAACCACGGCGCCAGCAGCGCGCCGCCGTACACTTCCACACCCAGTTGCCAGAAGCCCTGGCGTTGCAGTTCAGGCTGTGGCTTGACCCGCAGGCACGGGCTGTCGGTGTGGGCGCCGACCAGGCGGATGCCGCCTTGCAGGGGCGAGTGGCGGCCGAGTTTGAAGGCGATGATCGAGGAGTCGTTGCGGGTCACGTAGTAGCGCCCGTTGGCCTCGGTGGTCCAGGTCTCGCGCTCGTCAAGACGCTGGAAACCGGCCGCTTCCAGGCGCTGTGCAAGGGCGGCGGTGGCATGGAACGGGGTAGGGGAGGCCTTGAGGAAGTCGATCAGGCCTTGGTTCAACTCTTCGCGCATAAGTAGCTCCAGACAGCAATGGCGCGAGTTTACCGTCCGACGGGATAAGTGCACAGAACAAATGTGGGAGCGGGCTTGCTCGCGAATGCGGTGTGTCAGTCGCCGA
>NZ_JACAOM010000095.1:0-20975 GCF_013386245.1 Pseudomonas sp. 21615526
GTCGCTGCCAATTCAGCGACCGGGCCTGATAACCCGGCAAGATGCAGGCGCAACAGCGCCCCACAACCACGATGTGCAGGCGTTTTTTTACGCCCACCATTTCGTGCAATGGCGGCTGTGCGTGGGAGACCTTCGGGTCTGCCGGGTTCCTGTATCTCCGGTTTATCAGCCTGCGCACAGCTGCCACCCATTCGCCTGATAACGAACGTGGTAGCTCTCACTAGATATGGGAGTTTTACCGATGAGCGCTCCAAATCCGTCTGGCTTCACTACCCTCGGCGTTACCCCTTTTTCATTTCATTCCGACCAGCCTCTGTTCCGCGTTAACAGCGGGGTTTCCCTGCGTGAAGCGCTGTCTCACGTTTCCGATTTGCTGCATGTGGCCAAGCTGTTGGCAGAGGACGCGGCGATGATTCGGGATACGGACCGGTACGCCTGGGCTTCGCACTATCTGCAGGAGATGAGCAAGGCGGTGATTGATGATGTGGTGAAGGTGTTGGAGTCGCCGGGC
This sequence comes from Pseudomonas sp. 21615526, assembly GCF_013386245.1. NCBI lineage: Bacteria > Pseudomonadati > Pseudomonadota > Gammaproteobacteria > Pseudomonadales > Pseudomonadaceae > Pseudomonas > Pseudomonas sp. 21615526. Next base: position 512 of record NZ_JACAOM010000095.1, read on the forward strand.
AATAATCTGTAGGTGTGTCAGGTTGTGGATGTGTTGGCTGGGCCATCGCCATCGCGGGCAAGCCCGGCTCCCACATTTGATCGTTGTTGTTTGTTCTAGAGTGCCTGGCTTGAAGCCGTCACCCACAAAAACGCCCCGAACCATCACGGTCCGGGGCGTTTTTTTATTCAGCCGTATCGCTTAGTGCCCAGCACTCTGCCCACCGTCCACATGCAGAATTTCCCCGGTCACAAACCCAGCCGATTCCAGGTACACAATCGCCTGCGCAATATCCCGCGCCTCCCCCATATGCCCAACCGGATGCAGGCTGCCCAACGCCGCATGCGTCTCTTCCCCATGCATCGGCGTCTTGATAATCCCTGGGCTCACCGCGTTCACGCGAATCCCGCGCTTGGCGTATTCAATCGCCAGCGATTTGGTCGCCGAGTTCAGCCCGCCTTTGGTCAGCGAGGCCAGCACCGAAGGCACGCCATCAATCGCGTGGTCCACCAGGCTGGTGGTGATGTTGACGATGTGCCCGGCGTCCTGTTTCAGCATCTCGGTAATCGCCAGTTGGGTGATGTAGAAGAACCCGTTCAGGTTCACCGCCAACACGTTTACGTAGTCTTCGTGGGTGTAGCTGGTGAACGGTTTGGCAACGAAGATCCCGGCGTTGTTGATCAGGCTGTCGATGCGGCCAAAACGCGCTACGCCTTCGCGGATGACGCGCTCGGCGGTGGCCGGGTCGGCGATGTCGCCGGCCACGGTGAGGATGTCCGGATCCGTCGACGGTTTGATCGACCGGGAGGTGGCAACCACGCGGTAATCCAGCTCGCGGTAAGCCTTCACTGCAGCAGCGCCCAGGCCTTGGGATGCACCGGTGATCACAACGACTTTTTTCGAATTGCTCATGATGAAACCTCTATAGGGAAAATGGGATGGTTCAAGCAGCCGCGGCGGACATTTCCCGCAGCATCTGTTCGTAGTAACTGACGGATTGCGACCCGGAGACCAACTGGCGGCCATTGAGGACCATGGCCGGTACGGAGTTGATGCCGTGCTCGCGGTAGAACGCTTCCAGCTCGCGCACTTCATTGGCGTAGGCGGTAGAGCCCAGCACCCGTCGTGCGCTTTCAATTTCCAGCCCGGCCTCGGCGGCCAGACGCGCCAGGGTTTCGTGGTCGCTGACGTTCTGGCCATCGCTGAAATACCCGCGCAACAGCGCCTTTTTCAGCTCGAGCTGGCGCCCTTGCTGCAACGCCCAAAACAGCAACCGATGGGCGTCGAAGGTGTTGTAGAAGTGGCTGCGCTTTTCCAGGTCGAAGGTGAAGCCGATGGCCGCACCCCGCTCCATCAACATCCTTTTGCCGCTGGCAACTTCTTCAGCGCTGCGCCCGTATTTGCGCATCATGTGGGCGACGGCGTTTTCGCCTTCGGCCGGCATGTCGGGGTTGAGTTCGAAGGGTTTGAAGGTCAGTTCAACCTTCACTTCGCCCGCCAGGTTGTCGATGGCTTGCTCCAGGGCGGTGGCGCCGAGGGCGCACCACGGGCACACCACGTCGGAGATGAAGTCGATGGTGACGGGCGTGCTCATGACGGATTTTCCGCGAGCTGTTTGCGGTACTGGGTGGTGGTGATGCCGGCGTAGCCCCAGTTATCGGTGTCGACTTCTTCGATGACGATGTGGGTCAGGTCCGGGCGTTTGTTGAGGACGCGTTCGAGGGTTTCGGTGATCTCGGCAATGACCTGGGCTTTCTGCTCCGAGGTAACGCCGTCGCGGGTGATACGTACGCTGACAAATGGCATGACAAGGCTCCAGTGACTTGCCCATCGACATGGTGGGCAGGCAGTGAGGCCAATTTAAGAGGTTGCTTGAGGTGGATAAAGGTGGGGCGGAGTACTTCATTAGTGATGCTATGTAATCAATCGAGACGTCCGGCGCTGCGTTTTTTACTGCTCCCTGGAATAACCGCCCTCCCCGCGCGTCTTGCCTACATGCTTAAGGCAGGCTGCAAACGCCTTGAGTGCTGGCCGATAACCCCTCACTTACGGACGTGCCCCACATGCTTAAATCCACATTCAAAACCCTGTTGCTGCCTACACTGATGGCCGCCGCGATGCTCACCGGCCACGCCTATGCCGCCACCCCGGCGCTATCGGACACCACCGTGGTGCTGGTGCACGGCGCCTTTGCCGATGGCTCCAGCTGGAACAAGGTGATTCCGCTGTTGCAGGCCAAAGGCTTGAAGGTGGTGGCGGTGCAAAACCCGCTGACGTCCCTGGCCGATGATGTGGCCGCCGCCCAGCGGGTGATTGATGCCCAGAGTGGGCGGGTGGTTCTGGTGGGCCATTCGTGGGCCGGCAGTGTGATCACACAGGGCGGCACCAGCGACAAGGTCAAGGCACTGGTTTATGTGGCCGCGTTCGCGCCGTCCGAGGGCCAGAGCTCTGCCGAGTCCGAGAAAGGCTACCCAACCCCGCCGGGTATCGAGACCATCAGTGCCGACGCTTCCGGCTACTTGTATTTGCCCGCCGCGTCCGTGGCGAAAAACTTCGCCCAGGACTTGCCTGCCGACCAGGCCAACCTGATTGCCGTGACCCAGGGGCCGATTCTGGGCAAGGCGTTCGACGATAAAATCACGGTCGCCGCCTGGAAAACCAAACCCAACTATTACATCGTCGCCGCCAAGGACCGCATGATCGACCCGGGCCTGGAGCAGGCCTACGCGAAGAAAATCAATGCCACCACCACCGTGGTGCAAACCAGCCATGTGCCGATGCTGTCGCAGCCGCAAAAGGTCGCAGATGTGATCATCGCAGCCGCCAGCAAGCGCTGATCGCAGGCATAAAAAAACCCCGAACCAGTCGGGGTTTTTTATCGCCTTGAATCAGGCGCGACGCCGAATCAATTAGAAAACGTTGATTGGGTAGTCGGCGAACAGGCGGATCTCGTTACCACCCACGTTGTAGTTGCTGGCGTTGTTGGAAACGCGCAACCACGACGCACGGGCACGCAGGCTCAGGTCTTTGGCCGGGCCGCTCTGTACTACGTATTTGAACTGGTTGAAGATTTCACGCTCGGTGCCACTGCCGCGGTTGGAACCGTCGTCAATGTTGGTGCCGCGCACGTAGGCGATGTTGTAGGTCAGGCCAGGCACGCCGAAGGCGCTGAAGTCCAGGCCGTAGCCTGCTTGCCAGGAGCGCTCGTCCTTGCCGTTGAAGTCAGACCAGTAGGAGTTGGCCAGCAGGATGGTGTTGCCACCGTCGCCGATGCCGCCTGCGTTGCGGTAGCCGCCGTACAGGTAACCGGTGTCACCGGTGCTGCGCTGGTGAGCCACGGTGAAGCTGTGCGGGCCAACGGCCCACGTGGCGCCCAGGCTCCAGATTTTGTTGTCGCGAGCGTCGGCGTCACCTTGGTTTTCCAGGGCGAAGCTACGGTCGAGCTTGGTCTTGTAGCCGTTGAAGTCGAAGGTCAACGATTGCTTCTCTGGCAGGGCCAGCACGTAGTTGACGTTGACGTATTGCTTCTTCAGCACGTCCTGCATGTTGGAAGCGTAGAGCGCTGCCGACAGGCTTTCGGTGAATTTGTAGCTACCGCCGATGTAGTCGATGCTTTTCAGCGCGCCGCTGTCGGAACCCTCGGCGCTCTTGCGAGCTTCCTTGGTGAAGTGACCAGCGTCCAGCTGCAGGCCGGCGATTTCCTTGGAGACGATCGAGGTACCGGTATAGGTTTCGGACAACAGGCGGGAGTTGTCGTATTCCAGGACCGGCACGGCTGGCATCTGATCACCGTACTTGATCACGGTGTTGGAGATGCGTGCCTTGACGGCAGCGCCGCCCTTGGCCAGGTCGTTGGCTGCTTCGCCGCTGTCGCCTTGCTTGAAGAAGTCGATACCGCCAGCGCCGCTGCGACCTTTACCACCATCCAGGCGAATGGCGTATTGGCCGATCACGTCCACACCCACACCGACGGTGCCTTGGGTGAAACCGGATTCGAACTTGCCGATGAAGCCCTGGCCCCATTCGGCTTTGTCTTGCTTGCCGTTTTTGTAGTCGCGGCTGATGTAAGCGTTGCGTGCCGCGATGTTCAGGTGGCTGTCTTCAACAAAACCCTTCGATTGGGATTGGTCGTCAGCCATTGCTTGCGTAGCGCTCAAAATCCCCAGAGCGATCAGCCCCATCCGTTGCTTCAACATTTTCTTATATTCCTTATTGCTGGTTGAGTACGCGCTGTGACACCAGGCTCCGTGTTGCTTTTCTGGTGTCGACTTTCCCAGATAAAAAAAGGCCCGCGGACGACGTGAAATGCCGCGGGCCTTTTTTTATTGGGGAAGTCATGGCGGTTAGCCACAGGCGTTGGGGCGAATCCTATCCGCGCCCTTTACTGTGTGTCAATTTCGTGAATCTTCTGTATTTAGGCTAAAAAAGTCTAAGAAACATTAAATAGCCATCATTGCGCAAGGCTCTATCAAGCGCTTCCTGGATCTGCACACCCCTGCAGGCCACACATTGGTGCACTCGATTGGGTGGGCTGAATCGAAATTGCGACTCTTTGTCTCAGCCACTCAACGAAGGCTTCTGGCTTGCCCAACCAGGGGCTGATATCGAGCAATTGCAGCTGCCCATTCTGCTCCAGGGCCAGCGTGGGGAAGCCCTGGCCGCCGACTTTTGCCAGCCATTGGCGGCTGTCATTGATGTGCGCTTGAGTTGCTGCGCCAAGGATTTCACTGAAAGCGGCGGTGAAGGCTTGGGGATCCAAACCGATGGATTCGGCCAGGGTCAGCAGCACGTCCTTATCGGCAATTCGGCGACCTTCGACGTAGTGCGCCGTTTGCAGACGCGCCAATAATTCCAGCCCGCGACCGGCAATTTTTTCTGCCGCCAGCACGGCGCTGGTCGGCGGGGCTGAATCGAACACCGCACCGTGGTCCCGCAACAAACCTTCGAAATACGCCTCGCCAAACGGTTGCCCGGTGTACTCGGCGATGCGCCGGTCGTGGGGCATTACGTAGTCACGCAACTGCGGCGATACGGATTGGCGATTCGCGCCGGTCATCATGCCGCCGCCATGCAACTGGATCGGTAACACGCTCCGGGCGGCGCTCAGCAGCGGCTCGGCGCCGTAACACCAACCGCACAGCGGGTCGTAAATGTAGTGAAGTGTGGCTGCCGACATGACGGGCTCCGATGGATGTTGATGACCGGCAGATTAGTCTCACGCACAATTGGGAAAAACCCCGGATCGGCTTTCAGACTGTTTCGAGAATCGGTCGAATACCCTTGCAAAACATACGCCGTAACATTTTTCAGAAAGGTCCGCATAGGAATAGATAACCTGCGCAAATAGTAAGCATTACCATTAACGCGCTTTTATTCTGCCAACCTTTTTGGATACACACCCCGATGCCTGCCCTTCGCCTGACGCCCATGACCCTTGGGCTCTCTGTCCTGCTGTCTGCCGGATTTACCTGCGCTGCCACTGTCCTGCCGGAAACCTCCGTGAGCGCCGAAGCTGACGAGGACGACCCGCGCGTCAAGGAAACCAGCACCGCCACCCGCACCGCCACACCGGTGCGTTATGTGCCCCAGGCCATCGACTCGGTAAAAACCGACAACCTGCGTGCCTACGGCACCAATGACCTGGGCCAGGCCTTGAGCGGTATACCCAACGTCAGCAGCGGCGCCGACACACGGTTCGACAGCCTGCGCATCCGCGGCTTCGACGCCAGCAACGATTTCTACCTGGACGGCGTTCGCGACGACAGCCAATACGTGCGCGACCTGCACAACATCGAACGCATCGAGGTGCTCAAAGGCCCGGCAGCCGTGTTGTACGGCCGCGGCGGCCAGGGCGGCATCGTCAACCGTGTGAGCAAGCTGCCCCAGGCCGGTCGCGCCTCCAGCATCGAGGCCCAGGGCGGCAGCAATGATTTGCGCAGCCTGTACGCCGACCTCAGCACCGACCCCACCGACACCATCAGCCTGCGCCTGAACATGGGCAACCAGGACAACAACAGTTTCCGCGACGGCGTCAGCGGCAATCGCCAACTGTTTGCGCCGTCCATGAGCTGGCAACTGAGCCCCGACCTGAACTGGCTGGTGCAGTACGAATACAGCCGCTACAACCGCACGCCGGACCGGGGCATTCCCGGGGTCAATGGGCGGCCGGCAGATGTCAGCCGCGGCACCACTTATGGTGACAAGCGCGATTACATCGACGACACGTCCCAATCCCTGCGTTCGCGGCTTGCCTATGAGCTGAACGACAGTTGGCAACTGCGCCATACGTTGGGCGTGTTCACCCTGGACAGCGACTTCGATAACACCTACGCCGTCAGCTACGACCCAAAAACCGGCAAGGTCGGGCGCCAGCGCTGGCAGCAGGACTTGACCACCCGCAACATCCTCAACAACGTCGAACTGGAAGGCGGCTTCACCACCTTCGGCCTGGAGCATCGCTTGCTCACCGGAGTGGAATTGGGCAACCAGCGCCGTGACCCGAAACTCTATCGAGCGCCGCTCGCCGCTGTGCCGAGCGTGGATGTGTATAACCCCAACCCGGACCTGCGCCACTACGGCCGCCTGCCGGCATTCAGCAGCAGTCACACCGAAGCGCAAAGCCAGGGCGTGTATGTGCAGGACCAACTGCGCCTGAACGATCAATGGCAACTGCTCGCCGGTTTGCGCTATGACCGCTTTGATGTGGAGTCCACCAACAAACTGACCAACGCCTCGGAACAGGTCGTGAGCCACAGCACCAGCCCGCGCGTGGGCCTGGTCTGGACGCCGCTGGAACACCATTCGTTCTATGCCTCGTGGAGCAAGACGTTCTCGCCGACCGGCGGCGGCCTGATCGGCATCACGCCCAATGCCACGGGCAACGCCAACGACCTGAGCCCGGAGCTGACCAAACAGAAGGAAATCGGGGTCAAGAGCGACTGGCTCGACGACCGCCTGAGCACCACCCTGGCGGTGTATGAACTGGAGCTCTACAACCGCCGCACCCGCGACCCGCTGGACCCGACCATCACCCTGCTCAGCGGCGAGCAGCGTTCCCGTGGCGTGGAGTTGACCGCTACCGGCAAGGTCGTCGGCAACTGGTACGTGCGCGGTGGCGTCGGCCTGCAGGACGCCACGGTGGTGAAAGACAACAATGGCTTTGAAGGCAAGCGCATCAGCGACGTGGCCAAGCGCAACGCGAGCCTGTTCGTCACCTGGAAACCGGAGATGGGCTGGTACGCGGAAACCGGGCTGACGCTGGTGGGTGAGCGTTATGCGGATAACGCCAACACGGTGGCGTTGCCGGGTTATGGCCGTTGGGACGCACTGGCCGGGTTCCGGCAGAAGGAATGGGATGTGCGGGCGGCGCTGAACAATATCAGCGACAAGACATACTACGCGTCAGCGACGAGTGCGGCGCAGATTCAGTTCGGCGACCCGCGCAGTCTGGTGGTGACCGGAACCTACAGTTTCTAACAGGCTTGCGTGGCGAGGGAGCTTGCTCCCGCTGGGGTGCGAAGCCCCCCCAAAATAGGCGACTGTGTTTTTTCAGATAGAACTCGATGATCTGTTTTGGGGCTGCTGCGCAGCCCAGCGGGAGCAAGCTCCCTCACCACAAGGTCCAGTGCAACATTGAAAACAACCGTCAGCCTTGCATCAATTCACACAACGCCTGCACCTCGTCCTCGCTGAACAGCCCCGCCGGGTACCGTTCGCTCATCACCCGGCGCGGGTCGGGCGTCCTGATCTGCCGCGAACCGTTTGCCTTCAACCAGAGCGCCAGCGCGTGGATCGCGTCACCGTTCACCCGCAAAGGGGGGAACGTGCGCGTGTACATCAGGTTGATATCGGCATTCATTTCAGCGCTCTCTCCGACGGCATGAGCGGCTAACTTACTCAAGGTTTATGACAGAACCGCTTAGTCATACACCGTGCTGTGTGTCGCAACAGCGATACAAGAGCTATGCCAATGTGCCCGGTTTGTCGGCACTTGCACACAAAAAAGCCCGCGAACCTGACGGGCCGCGGGCTTGCTGTAAGCGCGCAAAACATGGCGCACTCGATTGCCGTTAAACCCGGCACCAGGCTGTTACAAGTGCACTCAGTTTTTGTGCGGGGCCGGCTGTTGCTGGGTCAGACAGTGGATGTTGCCGCCCCCCAGTAACAGTTCGCGGCCAGGCACCATCACCACTTCATGCTGCGGGAACAGGCTCTGCAGAATTTCCTTGGCGCAGCTGTCCAGCGGGTCGTCGAAGCTCGGCGCGATGATGCCGCCGTTGACGATCAGGAAGTTGACGTAGGAACCGGCCAACCGCACGGTGGGATTGCGCTCCTGGGTGCCGTCTACCGGGTCCACGCCTGCGCATTCTTCCTCGGTGGCGTACAGCGGCCCCGGGATCGGCATTTTATGCACTGTGAACGAGCGGCCCTGGGCGTCGGTGCTGCTTTGCAGTACGTCCATGGCGGCATGGCAGCGCGCATAGTTCGGGTCTTGCGGGTCGTCGGTCCAGGCCAGCAACACTTCGCCTGGGCGTACGTAGCAGCAGAAGTTATCCACATGCCCGTCGGTTTCGTCGTTGAACAGGCCATCCGGCAACCAGATGATCTTATCCACCGCCAGGTTGGCGCTGAGCACCGCTTCGATTTCCTCACGCTGCAGGTGCGGGTTGCGATTGCGGTTAAGCAGGCATTCTTCGGTGGTGATCAGGGTGCCTTCGCCGTCGACGTGGATCGAACCGCCTTCCAGCACAAATCCTTCGGTGCGATAACGCGGGCTGCGCTCGATCTCGAGGATCTTGCCGCCCACCTGGGAGTCGCGGTTCCACGGCGAGTACAAGCCACCATCAAAACCGCCCCAGGCGTTGAAGTCCCAGTTCACACCGCGCACTTCACCGCTGTTGTTGATCACGAAGGTCGGCCCGGTATCGCGGACCCAGGCGTCGTCGCTGGACATTTCCACCAGGCGAATATTCGGCACGTCAAGGCGCGCCCGGGCGTTTTCGTACTGGCCGGCCGAGACCGCCACGGTCACCGGTTCAAAACGTGCAATGGCCTTGGCCACCGCCACATGGGCGGCCTGCGCCGGCTTGCCGCCCAGGCGCCAGTTGTCCGGGCGCTCGGGCCAGATCATCCAGGTCTGGGTCTGTGGCGCCCATTCGGCAGGCATGTAGAAGCCGTCGGCGCGGGGGGTGCTGTGCAAAGTGGTCATGGCGATTCAGGACTCCAGGGAACCGTCGAGGGTTTTAAGCGCACCATACAGGTTCGGACGGCGGTCGCGGAACGAACCCCAGGCGCTGCGAATGTGTTCAAGTTCATCGAGATCGAAGCGGTGCACCAGGATGCCTTCTTCGGTTTCGTTGAGTTCTTCTACTTTCTCGCCGAACTGATTGGCAATGAAGGACGAGCCGTAGAAGGTGATGTCGTAGCCGTCTTGCTCCTCGTTACCGATGCGGTTGCTGGCGATCAGCGGCATCAGGTTGGCGCCGGCATGGCCTTGCTGTACCCGCTGCCAGTGGTCACGGGACGAAATTGTCTTGTCGTGGGGCTCGCTGCCGATGGCGGTCGGGTAGAACAGGATTTGCGCGCCTTGCAGCGCCATGCTGCGGGCGGCTTCCGGGAACCACTGGTCCCAGCAGATGCCCACGCCGATCTTCGCATAGCGGGTGTTCCACACCTTGAAGCCGGTGTCGCCGGGGTTGAAGTAATACTTTTCATGGTAGCCCGGGCCGTCCGGGATGTGGCTTTTCCGATAAATCCCGAGGTTGGAGCCGTCCGCGTCGATGATCGCAATGCTGTTGAAACGCGCGCGGCCGGCCCGTTCATAGAAACTGATGGGCAACACCACCTGCAGTTCCCGGGCGACCTTCTGGAAGTGCTTGATCGCGACGTTATCTTCAACCGTGGTCGCCAGTTGCAGGTAGTCCGGGTTCGGCTTCTGGCAGAAGTACGGGGCCTCGAACAGTTCCTGGATCAGGATGATCTGCGCGCCCTTGGCGGCGGCCTCACGCACCAGCCTTTCAGCGGTTTCGAGATTGGCATCAAGGTCCCAGGAACAGGCCATCTGGGTCGCGGCAACGGTAACGATACGGCTCATGAATCATCTCCTCGGCGGCGGGCAAGTGGACGCCTTTATAGCGGATAAAAATCGGCTTTTGAAGCTAATAAATATCCGCTCATCGAAAAATGATCAAATTTTACCGATAACAATCGAGTTTATTGTTACAAGCCTTCCTCCAGAACCTTCGCCAGCATGTCGACGAAGAAATCCACACTGTGCCGTGAGGTGACCATCGGCGGCTTGATCTTGAGGATGTTCAGGTAGTCGCCGGTGGGCTGCATGAAGATCCCCAGCTCCCGCAGTCGGTCACACAGCAGCGCAGTCTCTTCGGTGGCCGGTTCCAGGGTCTGTCGATCGCGGACCAATTCCAGCCCCAGGTAAAACCCGGAACCATGCACTGCGCCCACCAATGGATACTGCTCGACCAGCGCCTCCAACCGCGCCTTGAAGTGTCCGCCCACCTCCTGGGCGTTTTCCCACAGCTTTTCTTCCTCCATCACATCCAGCACCGCCATGCCGATCCGGCAACTCACCGGGCTGCCTCCCGATGAGGAGAAGAAGTAACCCTCGGCCTCCAGCGCCTCGGCGATTTCCCGGCGGGTGATCACCGCGCCCAACGGCTGGCCATTGCCCATGCCCTTGGCCATGGTGATGATGTCCGGCACCACGCCCTGCTCTTCAAAGCCCCAGAAGAAATGCCCCATGCGGCCGTAGCCCACCTGCACTTCGTCGGCGATGCACACGCCGCCCTGCTCACGAACCAGCGCGTACACCTGCTGCAAATAACCGGGCGGCAAGGAAATCCCGCCGGCATTGCCATACACCGGCTCGCAAATGAAACCCGCCAGCTGGCGATTCTGCGCGGCGATTTTCGCCAGGTTGTGTTCCACGCTGCGTACGTAGTCGGGGGCGCTGTCCTGCCCGCGAAACTCGCCGCGATAGGTATTCGGCGCGGTCACCGGGTGCACCCAGTCCGGGCGGCTGCTCAAGGCCTGGGGGTTGTCGGCAATCGAGGTCGACACCGCATCCGCCGCCACCGACCAGCCGTGGTACGCCTCCAGCACGCTGAGCATGTCGCGCCCACCGCTGTAGGCCCAGGCCAGGCGAATCGCCAGGTCGTTGGCCTCGGTGCCGCTGTTGACCAGGAACACCCGGTCCATGGAGTCCGGCGCCAGCGCCAGCAAACGCTCGGAGAATTCGGCAATCGCCGCATAGTGGAAGCGCGAGTTGGTGTTGAGCAGCGACCATTGCCGCGCCGCCACCTCGGCCATGCGCGGGTGACCGTGGCCGAGGACGGCGACGTTGTTGAGCATGTCGAGGTAGGAACGGCCCTGCATGTCGATCAAATGGTTGCGCCAGCCGCGCTCGATGCGCGGCGGGTCGACGTAATAGTGCTTCTGCGAGCGGGCGAAACTGGCGTCCCGACGCGCCAGCAGGGCTTCGGGGTCCAGCTCCGGCTCGGCGTCGCAGGCCAGTCCCAGCAACGTGGCCGGGGATGGGCAGAGCGTTTGCCATGCCGCCGCCCGGGAAGGCGTGCAGAACAGCGGTGGCTCAAGCTCGGCGCGGCACAGTTGTACTGTCAGCGGCGCGACCACATCGCCGATTACCTGGCCTTTTACCACTGCGGCGCCGTGCTTCAACAAGGCGTTCACGCCCCACAGCCGAACACTCAACTGGGCGCTATGCAGGCTCAGCAGGCCGTCGGCGCCATAGCGCAAGGTGCCGGCGAACGGTGCTTCCACCGTGGCGCCCAAGGGCATGTGCAGTTCTACGTGAAGCGCGAAGGTGTCCGGCTCCACGGCACTGTCGGGTTGGGTGCGGGACAGACGGTATTGACCATAACGACTGGCTGCCAGGCCATGGACCACGGCCGCTTGTTCCAGCAATCGGCGATCAATGCCCTCCTGCTCCCAGTTACCGGCCTCGAAATGCGGGCTGAGCACGCCCAGATCGATCAACGCGAATTCACGCCCAACGAGCCCCGGCAACAAAGGCGCGAAGCCTTCACCGACAATCGGCGGCAATTCGGCACCGACGCAGTTCAGGATCGCCGCCTCCATCAATTCAAAGGGCACCGAGGTGGCTACGTGGAAAATTTCCCACTCATGCTCGGCATTCTTCAACAGGTACGCGTTATCCGGGTCCAGGCGTTGCTGCTGTTCGCTGCTCAGCACCAACACCGCGGCCCGCGCGACGATCAGCGGCCATAGCACCTGCAACTCTTCGCGCTGCAACGGCGTGATCCGGTGGCACGCCTGGATCGCCGGAAGGATCGCGAACGGATCTCCCTCGGCATGATGCAGCAGCGCCGCGCAGGTCACCGACAGGTCGGCAATGCGCCAGGTGCGCACCAGGTCGCCAAAATCGATCACGCCTTCAATCTGCCAATGCCGCTGGGCATCACGCTGCCAGACCACGTTGTCATCGGTGATGTCCATGTGCACGGCTTGCCAGGGCAGGCGGTCGGCCAACGGCAGCAGACGCTGCCCGACCTGCTCCACCACGCGCTCCAGCCCGGCCCGGTGCGGGAGGTTTTCGAGGGTCGACAGCAAATGAGTGATCAGCTCAAGGGCATGGCGTGGGTCCCATTGCAGGGTACGTTCCAGGCCCGGATGCTCGAAGTCGGCCAGCGCCTGGCTCATCCGCCCGCAGAGTTCGCCGAAGCCTGCGATCACCTCGCGCCCCAGATGGGGCAGATGGGTCAGCGGCTGGCCGTCGATGTAGTCCAGCAACCGCAGGTGCACGGTTTGCCCGGCGACGGTCTCGGTCAGCAGTTCTTCGCCAGCCAGCGACGAGATCACCTTGGGCACCCGTACATCCGAATGTTCCTGCAGATGCTTGAGGGCTGCGTGCTGGGCCTGCAGCTCGACGGCGGCGTAGTCGCCCCGGCAGATTTTCAGCACAAAGCGGCCACGCTCGCTGTCGATACGGTAGTTGAGGTCTTGCTGGCTGCCGAGGGACTGCAACGCCCCACCCAGGCCGTAATGCTGCTCAAGTAGCTGCGTCGCAGGCACAGGCCCGACTTGCGGGCAAGGCAGGCTGGCGCGATGAATCAACGTGGCGAGCAACATGTGAAGACCCCTGGCTTTTTTATCAGGCGCTTATATCGCCATTGTTGACGGGGGTTACGCAACCCCCAGTCCCGCGCAGTGCCGTCAATCTGACTGTGGCCCCTTGCACCACCTGGCTCCACAACTCAAGCTATGCTCCATTCGCTTAATGTCTGTCTAAGGAAAAGGGCCTCCGACATGCGCATTCTCATCACCGGCGGCGCCGGATTCATCGGCTCCGCTCTGATCCGGCACCTGATTCAACACACCGGGCACGAAGTGCTCAACCTGGACAAATTGACCTACGCCGGCAATCTTGAGTCGCTGGCCAGCATCGCGAGCAACAGCCGCTACGAGTTCGTCCAGGCCGATATCATCGACCAGGCCACCGTCAGCGCCGTACTGGCGCGCTTTGAGCCCCACGCGATCATGCACCTGGCGGCCGAGTCTCATGTGGACCGTTCCATCGACGGCCCGTCGGATTTTATCCAGACCAATATCGTCGGTACCTACAGCCTGCTGGAGGCCGCACGCGGTTATTGGCAGAAGCTGGAAGAACCGGCCAAGAGCGCCTTCCGCTTCCACCACATCTCCACCGATGAAGTGTATGGCGACCTGCACGGCGTCGACGACCTGTTCACCGAAACCACGCCCTACGCCCCAAGCTCGCCGTACTCGGCCAGCAAGGCCGCGTCCGATCACCTGGTACGCGCCTGGCAGCGCACTTACGGCCTGCCGGTGCTGTTGACCAATTGCTCGAACAACTACGGGCCGTTCCACTTTCCCGAGAAGCTGATTCCGCTGGTGATCCTCAACGCCCTCGCAGGTAAACCATTGCCGGTGTACGGCGACGGCCTGCAAGTGCGCGACTGGCTGTTCGTCGAAGACCACGCCCGCGCGCTGTTCAAAGTGGTGACTGAAGGTGTGGTAGGCGAGACCTACAACATCGGCGGCCATAACGAGCAGAAGAATATCGACGTGGTGCGCAGCATCTGCGGCCTGCTGGAAGAACTGGCACCACAACGCCCGGCGGGCGTGGAGAAATTCACTGACCTGATCACTTTCGTCAAGGATCGCCCGGGCCACGACCAGCGCTATGCGATCGACGCCAGCAAGATCGAACGCGAGCTGGGCTGGGTTCCGCAGGAAACCTTTGAAACCGGCCTGCGCAAAACCGTGCAGTGGTACCTCGATAACCTGGAATGGTGCCGCAGGGTCCAGGACGGCAGTTATCAAGGCGAACGACTGGGCAACACCGACTTTAAGGATCTGATCGCATGATGAAGGGAATCGTACTGGCCGGTGGCTCCGGCACGCGTTTGCACCCCATTACCCTGGGCGTTTCCAAGCAACTGTTGCCGGTGTATGACAAGCCGATGATCTACTACCCGATCTCGGTGCTGATGCTGGCCGGGATCAAGGAAATCCTGGTGATCTCCACCCCGGTAGACCTGCCGCAATACCGCAACCTGTTGGGCGATGGCAGCCAGTTTGGCGTGCGGTTCACTTATGCGGAGCAGCCGTCCCCGGACGGCCTGGCCCAGGCGTTCTTGATTGGCGAAGAGTTTATCGGCGATGACCCGGTATGCCTGATCCTGGGCGACAACATCTTCCACGGCCAGCACTTCGGCGAACAACTGCGCACTGCTGCCGAACGCCCATCTGGCGCCACGGTATTCGGTTACTGGGTCAAGGACCCGGAGCGTTTCGGCGTGATCGACTTCGACAGCCAGGGCCGCGCGCTGTCCATCGAGGAAAAACCAGCCAAGCCAAAGTCGAGCTACGCGGTGACCGGCCTGTATTTCTACGACAACGACGTGATCAGGATCGCCAAGGCAGTCAAGCCATCGCCACGGGGCGAGTTGGAGATCACCGACGTCAACAACGCCTACCTCAATCGTGGCGACCTGCACGTGGAGCGCTTCGGCCGTGGTTTCGCCTGGCTCGACACCGGCACCCACGACAGCCTGCTGGAGGCCTCGACGTATGTGCAGACCATCGAGCACCGCCAGGGTTTGAAAGTGGCGTGCCTGGAAGAAATCGCCTACGAGAACGGCTGGATCGACCGTGACCACTTGCTGGAGCGGGCCAAGTACTTCGGCAAGACCGGCTACGGCCAATACCTGTATTCACTGGCCGGGGAGCAAAAATGAAGGTCACCGACACGGCGTTGCCGGGCGTATTGATCATCGAACCGAAAGTGTTCGGTGACGAGCGCGGCTTTTTCTACGAAAGCTTCAACGCCCGCGCCTTCGAAGAGGCCACCGGGCTCAAGCGTGATTTCGTGCAGGACAACCACTCGCGCTCGCAAAAAGGCGTGCTGCGCGGCCTGCATTACCAGCTCGAACATACCCAGGGCAAACTGGTGCGCGTCATCGCCGGCGAAGTGCTGGATGTGGCCGTCGACATCCGCCGCAGCTCGCCCAACTTCGGGCAATGGGTGGGCGTGCGGCTTAGCGCCGATAACCATCGCCAGTTGTGGGTACCGGAAGGTTTCGCCCACGGCTTTGTGGTGCTGAGCGACTACGCCGAGTTCCTCTACAAGACCACCGATTACTACCAGCCGAGCGCCGAGCGTTGCATCCTCTGGAACGACCCGACGCTGGCCATCGACTGGGAACTGACGGAGACGCCGCAACTGTCTGCCAAGGACCAGGCCGGGAAAAGCCTGCAAGAGGCCGACCTGTTCCCATGAAAATCCTTATCAGCGGCCAACATGGCCAAGTCTCCCGGGAGTTGCAACAGCGCCTCCGGGGCCTGGGCGAGTTGATCGTGCTGGGCCGCGATCAACTGGACCTGGCGCATCCCGAGCAGGTCCGCGACCAGGTACGCGCCCATCGCCCGGGCCTGATCATCAACGCAGCCGCCCATACGGCCGTCGATCAAGCCGAGAGCGAGCCGGACGTGGCCTTCGCCATCAACGCCACCGCGCCCGGGATTTTTGCCGAGGAAGCCAAGGCACTGGGCATTCCGCTGATTCACTATTCCACCGACTACGTGTTCGACGGCAGCAAGGCCGCGCCCTACAACGAGGACGACGCAACCAACCCGCTGGGCGTCTATGGCGCAAGCAAGCTGGCGGGCGAACAGGCGATCGCGGCCGTCGGCGGTGAACACCTGATCCTGCGCACCAGCTGGGTCTACTCGACCCACGGCAAGAACTTCCTGCTGACCATGCAACGCCTGCTGCAGGAAAAACCGCAGATGCGCATCGTCGCCGACCAGATCGGCGCGCCGACCTGGGCCGGGACCATCGCCAACAGCACCCGTGCACTGATCGAGCGCTGGCAGGCGGGCCAGGCCGGGGATTGGGGTGTCTACCACCTGACGGCCCAGGGCGAGACGTCGTGGTTCGGCTTTGCCCAGGCCATCGGCGAGCAACTACGGGCCAACGGTCGTGCCTGCGCCGAGCTGGAAGCGATTCCCTCCAGCGCCTATCCAACGCCGGCCAGGCGCCCGCTGAACTCGCGCCTCGATTGCAGCCGCCTGCAACAGCAATGGCATGTCTCGCAACCGCAGTGGCATGACGCATTACGCGAGTGTCTTGCCGAGCAGCACTAGGCATAATGCGCCTGTACCCACAGGCGCACGACTCCCATGACTCCACCCCTTCCGCGAAGACCCCGCTGGCGCAGCCTGGCATTGCTGGCGCTATGCCTGGCACCGCTGTTGTGGCCGCTGGAGCACTTGGCCGAGCGTTATTACCGCAACGAACTGGCCGGCCAGAACCGCCAGACGCTGGACCTGTACGTCGCCAACCTGCTGGGCACCCTGCACCGCTACGAAGTGTTGCCACAAATCCTCGGTGACCTGCCGGCCCTGCGCACCGCCATCGACGCGCCTCACGTCAGCACCAACCTGGTCAATGCCAACCACCTGCTCAAGGACGTTGCCGCGCAGGCCGGGGTGGAAGTGATGTACCTGATGGACACCACCGGCAAGACCCTCGCCGCGTCCAACTGGGACAAGCAGGACAGCTTCGTCGGGCGTAATTTTTCTTTTCGCCCCTACTTCAGCGAAGCCATGGCCGGGCGCCTCGGGCGCTTCTTCGGCCTGGGCACCACCTCGGCCAAGCGCGGTTACTTCTTCGCCGCCGCCGTACGCGATGGCGACAAGATCATCGGTGTGCTGGTGGTAAAGGTCGACCTGGACCACACCGAAAGCCTGTGGGGCAACACCCCCGAACAACTGCTGGTCACCGACCACAACGGCGTGGTGATCCTGACCTCGCGCCCGCAATGGCGCTTCCGTGCCACCCGGCCGCTGACGGATGAAGAACGCCGCGCCATCATCGCCATCCAGCCCTATCCGACCCGCGACCCGCAGCCGCTGAGCCTCAGCCCGACGGCGTGGGTGCGCCAATCCACCGACATCGCCGAGACCGGCTGGAAAGTCGAGATTCTCGCGCCGCGCACCTTGATCAGCCGCCCGGTGCGCACCGTGGTCGCGGTGGGTGGCGCCGCCTTGCTGGTGCTGATGCTGTTGCTCGGGCTGATGATGCAGCGCCGCCGTCACTACCTTGAACGCATCGCCTTCGAAGCCAAGGCCCGTCGCGAGCTGGAGATGCGCGTGATCGAGCGGACCAGTGACCTGGAAGGCCTCAACCGGCGCCTGAAACAGGAAGTGCTGGAGCGTGAACATGCCCAGCAGGAACTGGTGCGCGCCCAGGACGACCTGGTGCAGGCCGGCAAGTTGTCGGCGCTGGGTACCATGTCGGCGAGTATCAGCCATGAACTCAACCAGCCGTTGGCGGCGATTCGCAGCTACGCGGAAAACGCCGGGATTTTGCTCGACCATGAGCGCACCGACGACGCCCGTGGCAACCTCAAGCTGATCAGCGAGTTGACCGGGCGCATGGCTTCGATCATCGCCCACTTGCGCGCCTTCGCCCGGCGCGACCGGCATGCGCCGGAAAGCGTGGCCCTGCAACCGGCCCTGGACGATGCCCTGGCGCTGCTGGCCAAGCGGCGGCGGGCAATGGAAGTGGAACTGATCCGCGACCTGCCCGAGGCCACCTTGTGGGTGGCGGCCGGCGAAACCCGCCTGCGCCAGGTGCTGGGCAACCTGTTGGCCAACGCTCTGGACGCCCTGACCGAAAAAGGCCCGCCGCGCAAACTCTGGCTGAGTGCCCAAACCACCGAACAGGGCGTCAACCTGTACATTCGCGACAACGGCCCGGGTTTCTGCATGGAAGCCCTGGGCCGCGCCAGCGAGCCCTTCTACACCACCAAGACCCGCACCCAGGGCCTGGGGTTGGGCCTGGCGATCTGCGACACCCTGATGCGCGCCTTTGGCGGTGAACTGTTGTTCGCCAACCACAAGGAAGGCGGCGCACTGTTAACCTTGAAACTGCGCGCCGGAGCACCGGGTGTCAGTCTGCAACCGTCCGAGGACCGCAGTGTATGAGTATCGATAACCAGATTCAGGTGGTGTTGATCGACGATGATCCACACCTGCGTCAGGCCCTCTGCCAGACCCTGGACCTGGCCGGGCTGAAAGTCCTGACCCTCGGCGAAGCCCAGGGCCTGACCGCGCGCCTGTCCCGGGATTGGCCGGGGGTTGTGGTGAGCGACATCCGCATGCCCGGCATGGACGGCCTGGAACTGTTGAAGGAACTCCACGCCCAGGACCCGGAGCTGCCGGTACTGCTGATCACCGGCCACGGCGACGTGCCACTGGCGGTGCAGGCGATGCGCACCGGCGCCTACGACTTCCTGGAAAAACCCTTCGCCAGTGACGCCCTGCTCGACAGCGTGCGCCGCGCCCTGGCCCTGCGCCGCCTGGTGCTGGACAACCGCAGCCTGCGCCTGGCCCTGAGCGACCGTCAGCAATTGAGTACGCGCCTGGTGGGCCACTCCCCGCAAATGCTGCGCCTGCGCGAGCAGATTGGCGCGCTGGCGGCGACCAAGGCTGATGTGCTGATCCTCGGTGAAACCGGTGCCGGCAAGGAAGTGGTAGCGCGTGCGCTGCACGATCTGTCGAACCGCCGCAGCGGCCCGTTTGTGGCGATCAACGCCGGCGCCCTGGCCGAGTCGGTGGTGGAAAGCGAGTTGTTCGGGCATGAGCCCGGGGCCTTTACCGGCGCCCAGAAGCGGCGCATCGGCAAATTCGAATTCGCCAACGGCGGCACGCTGTTTCTCGACGAAATCGAAAGCATGAGCCTGGATGTGCAGGTCAAGCTGCTGCGGCTGTTGCAGGAGCGTGTGGTGGAGCGTCTGGGGGGCAACCAGCTGATCCCGCTGGATATCCGCATCATCGCCGCCACCAAGGAAGACCTGCGCCAGTCCGCCGACCAGGGGCGCTTCCGGGCGGACTTGTATTACCGCCTCAACGTTGCGCCGCTGCGCATTCCACCGCTGCGCGAACGGGGTGAGGATGCGCTGATGCTGTTCCAGCACTTTGCCGACGAAGCCAGCACGCGCCACGGGCTACCGATGAAAGAGCTGCAACCGGGCCAGCGCGCGCTGTTGTTGCGTCACAGCTGGCCGGGCAATGTGCGCGAGCTGCAAAACGCCGCCGAGCGTTTCGCCCTGGGCCTTGAACTGGCGCTGGACAGCACCCCGGACAGCCCTTCGCCGGGCATCCTCACCAGCACGCCCGGCGGCTTGAGCGAACAGGTCGAACAGTTTGAAAAAAGCCTGATCGCCGCCGAACTGGCGCGCACCCACAATTCCATGCGCAGCCTCGCCGAGGCATTGGGCGTGCCGCGTAAAACCCTGCACGACAAACTGCGCAAGCACGGGCTGAACTTCGCCGACAGCGGCAACAGTCACGCCGACGACGAATGACCCTTTTCCCCCTGCCACGAGGCCACCATGAGTCGCGATAGCCGTTACCTGGAATCGATCCTTCACCACGACATTCCCCTGACCCGGGAAATGGGCCTCAAGGTTATCGACTGGCAGGACCGGCAGCTGCAACTGCGCTTGCCGCTGGACGCCAACATCAACCACAAGAGCACCATGTTTGGCGGCAGCCTGTATTGCGGCGCCGTGCTGGCAGGTTGGGGCTGGCTGCATTTGCAGTTGCGTGAGGAAGGGATCGAAGACGGGCATATCGTGATTCAGGAAGGGCAGATCAGTTATCCGCTGCCGGTGACTACCGATGCGACGGCGATTTGCCAGGCACCTGATGACAAGGTGTGGAAGCGATTCGTCGCCACCTACAAGCGTTATGGCCGGGCGCGCTTGGCGCTGGAGACGTGGATCGTCAATGAGGGCAGTGAAGAGCGGGCCGTGGCCTTTACCGGGCAGTACGTCCTGCACACATAACAAATGTGGGAGCGGGCTTGCTCGCGAAAGCGGTGGATCAGCCAATACATCTGGTGACTGACACACTGCCTTCGCGAGCAAGCCCGCTCCCACATTTTTGATCGGCG
>NZ_JACAOM010000096.1:0-7809 GCF_013386245.1 Pseudomonas sp. 21615526
GGCGGCGACGGCCAGGTTTCACTTGGCAATACCGTGATGAAAGGCAACGCGAAAAAAGTCCGTCGCCTGTACCACGGCCAGGTCCTCGCCGGTTTTGCCGGCGCCACCGCTGACGCCTTTACCCTGTTCGAGCGCTTTGAAGGCCAACTTGAGAAGCACCAGGGCCATCTGGTCCGTGCCGCCGTCGAGCTCGCCAAAGAATGGCGCACCGACCGCTCCCTCAGCCGCCTGGAAGCCATGTTGGCCGTCGCCAACAAAGACGCCTCGCTGATCATCACCGGCAACGGCGACGTGGTTGAACCCGAAGAAGGCCTGATCGCCATGGGCTCCGGCGGCGGCTACGCACAAGCGGCGGCCAGCGCCCTGTTGAAGAAAACCGACCTGTCGGCCCGGGAAATCGTCGAGACTGCCCTGGGTATCGCTGGCGACATCTGTGTCTTCACCAACCACAACCTGACCATTGAGGAGCAGGACCTCGCCGAATAAGCCGCAGGCTTATTCCCGCTTGAGGACCGCCAATTACTATGTCCATGACTCCCCGCGAAATCGTCCATGAACTCAATCGCCATATCATCGGCCAGGACGATGCCAAGCGCGCCGTTGCCATCGCCCTGCGTAACCGCTGGCGCCGGATGCAACTGCCCGAAGAATTGCGCGTTGAAGTAACCCCCAAGAACATCCTGATGATCGGCCCGACCGGTGTCGGTAAAACCGAGATCGCCCGGCGCCTGGCCAAGCTGGCCAATGCTCCGTTCATCAAGGTCGAAGCCACCAAGTTCACCGAAGTGGGCTATGTGGGCCGTGACGTCGAGTCGATCATTCGTGACCTGGCCGACGCTGCCCTGAAGCTGCTGCGCGAACAGGAAATGACCAAGGTCAGCCATCGCGCCGAAGACGCCGCTGAAGAACGCATCCTCGACGCCTTGCTGCCACCGGCACGCATGGGCTTCAACGAAGACGCCGCGCCAAGCTCGGATTCCAACACCCGCCAGCTGTTCCGCAAGCGCCTGCGTGAAGGCCAGCTGGACGACAAGGAAATCGAGATCGAAGTCGCCGAAGTGTCCGGCGTCGACATCTCCGCACCGCCTGGCATGGAAGAAATGACCAGCCAGTTGCAGAACCTGTTCGCCAACATGGGCAAGGGCAAGAAGAAAAGCCGCAAGCTCAAGGTGAAGGAAGCGCTGAAACTGGTGCGTGACGAAGAGGCCGGGCGCCTGGTCAATGAGGAAGAACTCAAGGCCAAGGCCCTGGAAGCGGTCGAGCAGCACGGCATCGTGTTTATCGACGAGATCGACAAGGTGGCCAAGCGCGGCAATTCCGGCGGCGTCGACGTGTCCCGCGAAGGCGTGCAGCGCGACCTGCTGCCGCTGATCGAAGGCTGCACCGTCAACACCAAGCTGGGCATGGTCAAAACCGACCACATCCTGTTTATCGCTTCCGGTGCGTTCCACCTGAGCAAGCCAAGTGACCTGGTGCCGGAGCTGCAAGGCCGTCTGCCGATTCGCGTTGAGCTGAAAGCGCTGACGCCGGGCGACTTCGAACGCATCCTCAGCGAGCCGCATGCGTCGCTGACCGAGCAATACCGCGAGCTGCTGAAAACCGAAGGCCTGGGGATTGAGTTCCTGCCGGACGGTATCAAGCGTCTGGCGGAGATTGCCTGGCAGGTCAACGAGAAGACCGAGAACATCGGTGCCCGTCGCTTGCACACCCTGCTTGAGCGCCTGCTGGAGGAAGTGTCCTTCAGTGCCGGCGACATGGCGGGCGCGCAGAATGGCGTGGCAATCAAGATCGACGCCGACTACGTCAACAGCCACCTGGGCGAATTGGCGCAGAACGAAGATCTGTCTCGTTATATCCTGTAAGCCTCACGCAGGAACCGCTCTGCTTTAATGTGGGAGCGGGCTTGCTCGCGAATGCGGTGGGTCAGTCACAATTGCATGAACTGACCCACCGCATTCGCGAGCAAGCCCGCTCCCACAGTTTAAAGCCGGTTCCTTCAGGATCATCTCTGAGCGGTTCCCCAAATGACCAAACTGCCTACCGCCATCAACCTGCACAAAGCCTCCAGGACCCTGGGCCTCACCTACGGTCCCGACGAGGTGTATCAACTGCCCGCCGAATTCCTTCGCGTGCACTCCCCCTCCGCCGAGGTCCAGGGCCACGGCAAACCGATCCTGCAATTCGGCAAGCTCAATGTCGGCTTGACCAAGATCGAACCCGCCGGCCAATACGCACTGAAATTGACCTTCGACGATGGCCATGACAGCGGATTGTTCACCTGGGACTACCTCTATCAACTTGCCGTGCGTCAGGACGCGCTGTGGGCTGACTATCTTGCCGAGCTGAAAGCCGCCGGAAAAACCCGCGACCCGAGCCAGTCGGTCGTGCGGCTGATGCTCTAGCCCAGGCCTCTTGCTCATTAGTGGGCATTTTCTAATTCCATCTGCTTGAATGCCCCTCTGTCGTGGCCAACGATTGGCCCGCTTGCGAAAAAAATTAAACTCGGGTAACCAATGGAACTGGCAAGTTCCCTGCATTTGACGATGCGGTATTAACGGTCACCCGAGCAGTAGTACCAGGCTGTGCTGTGTGGCAAGTAGTGGTACACAGCGGTACCCGGTACTCGTCTGTCGGACAATGGAGCGTCGTAGATGAGTAACAAGAACAACGATGACTTGAAACGCCAGGCCTCGGAAAACACCCTGGGGCTGAACCCGATCATCGCGTTACGGAAAAAGGATTTACTGGCATCCGCTCGGATGGTGCTGACCCAGGCCATCAAACAACCGTTGCACAGCGTCAAGCATGTCGCCCATTTCGGCGTCGAATTGAAGAACGTGGTGTTCGGCAAATCACAGCTGACACCCGAGGCCGACGACCGTCGTTTCAACGACCCGGCGTGGACCCAGAACCCGCTCTACAAACGTTACCTGCAAACCTACCTGGCGTGGCGCAAGGAGCTGCACGACTGGATCGGTGACAGCAACCTGTCGGAACACGACATCAGCCGCGGCCACTTCGTCATCAACCTGATGACCGAGGCCATGGCGCCCACCAACAGCGCGGCCAACCCGGCGGCGGTCAAACGCTTCTTTGAAACCGGCGGCAAGAGCCTGCTGGATGGCCTGTCCCACCTGGCCAAGGACATGGTGCACAACGGCGGCATGCCGAGCCAGGTCAACATGGGCGCCTTTGAAGTGGGCAAGAGCCTGGGCACCACCGAAGGCGCCGTGGTGTTTCGCAACGATGTGCTGGAGCTGATCCAATACCGGCCGATCACCGAGCAGGTGCACGAACGTCCGCTGCTGGTGGTGCCGCCGCAGATCAACAAGTTCTATGTATTCGACCTGAGCCCGGACAAGAGCCTGGCGCGCTTCTGCCTGCGCAATAACCAGCAGACGTTTATCGTCAGTTGGCGCAACCCGACCAAGGCCCAGCGCGAGTGGGGCCTGTCGACCTACATCGAGGCGCTGAAAGAAGCGGTCGATGTGGTGAGCGCGATCACCGGCAGCAAAGACATCAACATGCTCGGCGCCTGCTCCGGCGGCATCACCTGCACCGCCCTGCTGGGCCACTACGCGGCGCTGGGCGAGAAGAAGGTCAACGCCCTGACCCTGCTGGTGAGCGTGCTGGACACCACCCTGGACACCCAGGTGGCGTTGTTCGTCGACGAACAGACCCTGGAAGCGGCCAAGCGCCATTCCTACCAGGCCGGTGTGCTGGAAGGCCGCGACATGGCCAAGGTGTTTGCCTGGATGCGCCCCAATGACCTGATCTGGAACTACTGGGTCAACAACTACCTGCTGGGCAACGAGCCACCGGTGTTCGACATCCTGTTCTGGAACAACGACACCACCCGCTTGCCGGCCGCGTTCCATGGCGACCTGATCGAACTGTTCAAGAACAATCCCTTGGTGCGGGCCAATGCCCTGGAAGTGTGCGGCACGCCGATCGACCTGAAGCGGGTCACTGCCGATATTTATTCTTTGGCCGGCACCAACGACCACATCACACCGTGGCAGTCCTGCTACAAGTCGGCGCAGCTGTTTGGCGGCAAGGTGGAGTTTGTGCTGTCCAGCAGCGGGCATATCCAGAGCATTCTGAACCCGCCGGGCAATCCCAAATCGCGTTACCAGACCAGCGATACGATGCCGGGCAAGGCCCTGGACTGGCAGGAGAACGCCACCAAGCACACCGATTCGTGGTGGTTGCATTGGCAGGCGTGGCAGGCGGAGCGGTCGGGCAAGTTGAAGAAGGCGCCTGCGAACCTGGGCAACAAGACTTATGCAGCGGCGGAAGCGGCGCCGGGCACATACGTTCACGAAAGGTAGGCGGGAATGGGATCAAATGTGGGAGCTGGCTTGCCTGCGATGGCATCAACTCGGTGTGCCTGATACACCGTAGCGTCTGCATCGCAGGCAAGCCAGCTCCCACATTGACCGTGTTCCCGCAGGGAAATAGCGCCATTTTGCAGGGTAAGCCCATGCCGCAACCGTTCATCTTCCGTACCATCGACCTGGATGGCCAAGCTATCCGCACGGCGGTACGCCCGGGCAAGCCTCACTTGACGCCGCTGCTGATTTTCAATGGCATCGGCGCCAACCTTGAGCTGGTGTTTCCGTTCGTCCAGGCCCTGGACCCGGACCTGGAAGTGATTGCCTTTGATGTGCCAGGCGTCGGCGGCTCGTCGACCCCCAGCCGGCCTTATCGCTTTCCCGGCCTGGCCAAACTCACCGCGCGCATGCTCGACTACCTGGACTATGGCCAGGTCAACGCGGTGGGCGTTTCCTGGGGCGGCGCGCTGGCGCAGCAGTTCGCCTATGACTATCCGGAACGCTGCAAGAAGCTGATTCTGGCCGCCACCGCCGCCGGTGCCTTTATGGTGCCGGGCAAGCCGAAAGTCTTGTGGCTGATGGCCAGCCCCCGGCGTTATATCCAACCGTCCCACGTGGTGCGCATTGCACCGATGATCTACGGCGGCTCCTTCCGTCGGGATTCGAAACTGGCCGCCGAACACGCGAGCAAAGTGCGTTCGGCGGGCAAGCTGGGTTACTACTGGCAACTGTTCGCCGGGCTTGGCTGGACCAGCATCCACTGGCTGCACAAGATCAAGCAGCCGACCCTGGTGCTGGCCGGCGACGACGACCCGCTGATCCCGCTGATCAACATGCGCATGCTGGCCTGGCGTATTCCCAACGCCCAATTGCACATCATCGACGACGGCCATCTGTTCCTGATTACCCGGGCCGAGGCCGTGGCGCCGATCATCATGAAGTTTCTCCAGGAGGAACGCCTGAGGGCGGTGATTCACCCGCAACCCGCACTTTAGACGGCAGCGGTCAGGACGACCGCGCCGCGCAACTTGGCCAGAACCGACTATGGTTCTGAATTGGCGTGCTTGTTGATGGCTTGACGAAGGAGTGTTGGCGCATGCGAGAAAGACCCGTATCGAACCCGGTGCCCACACCCGCCGCGTTCATCAATATTGAAAGTGCGATCACCGGCCTGCGCGGCCGGGATTTGCTCTCGACCCTGCGCAGCGTCGCCGCACACGGCTTGCGCAATCCGGTGCACACCGCCCGCCACGCCCTGAAGTTGGGCGGGCAATTGGGCCGCGTGCTGCTCGGGGAAACGGTGCACGAGCCGAACCCGAAGGACAGCCGCTTCGCCGACCCGACCTGGCAGCTCAACCCGTTTTATCGGCGCAGCCTGCAAGCCTACCTGAGCTGGCAAAAACAGACCCGCCACTGGATCGACGACAGCAACCTCAGCGCCGACGACCGGGCGCGGGCGCACTTTGCCTTTGCCCTGCTCAACGATGCGGTGTCGCCATCCAACACCCTGCTCAACCCGCTGGCGATCAAGGAGCTGCTCAACTCCGGCGGCAACAGCGTGGTGCGTGGCGTCAGCAACCTGTTCGACGACCTGCTGCACAACAACGGCTTGCCGCGCCAGGTCACCAGGCAGGCCTTTGAAGTCGGCAAGACGGTGGCCACCACACCCGGTTCGGTGGTGTTTCGCAATGAACTGCTGGAGCTGATCCAGTACAAGCCCATGAGCGAAAAACAGTACGCCAAGCCGCTGCTGGTGGTGCCGCCGCAAATCAACAAGTACTACATTTTCGACCTGAGCCCGAACAACAGCTTCGTCCAGTTCGCCCTGAAAAGTGGCCTGCAAGTGTTTATGGTCAGCTGGCGCAACCCGGATGTACGCCACCGCGAATGGGGCTTGTCCACCTACGTCGCGGCTTTGGAAGAAGCGCTGAACGTAACCCGCGCAATCACCGGCGCCCGTGAGGTCAACCTGATGGGCGCCTGCGCCGGTGGCCTGACCATCGCCGCGCTGCAAGGCCATCTGCAGGCCAAGCGCCAGCTGCGCCGCATCTCCAGCGCCAGCTACCTGGTGAGCCTGCTGGACAGCCAGATCGACAGCCCCGCCACCCTGTTCGCCGACGAACAGACGCTGGAAGCCGCCAAGCGCCGCTCCTACCAACAAGGCGTACTCGACGGCCGGGACATGGCCAAGGTATTCGCCTGGATGCGTCCCAACGACCTGATCTGGAACTACTGGATCAACAATTACCTGCTGGGCAAGGAACCGCCGGCCTTCGACATCCTGTACTGGAACAACGACAACACCCGCCTGCCCGCCGCGCTGCATGGCGACTTGCTGGACTTCTTCAAGCACAACCCGCTGAGCCACCCCGGCGGCCTGGAGGTGTGCGGCACGCCTGTCGACTTACAGAAAGTCACGGTGGACAGTTTCAGCGTGGGCGGCATCAACGACCACATCACGCCGTGGGACGCGGTGTACCGCTCCACCCAGCTGCTGGGCGGCGACAAGCGCTTCATTCTGTCCAACAGCGGGCATGTCCAGAGCATCCTCAACCCGCCGGGCAACCCCAAGGCCAACTACGTCGAGAACCTCAAGCTGAGCAGCGACCCGCGCGCCTGGTACTACGACGCCAATCATGTCGAGGGCAGCTGGTGGCCCAACTGGCTGGCGTGGATCCAGCAGCGCTCCGGTGTACAGCGCGAAACACTGACCGCCCTGGGCAACCAGAATTACCCACCGATGGAAGCGGCGCCGGGCACCTATGTGCGAGTCCGCTGAGCCCCACGACGACTTTAAGAAGACTGGATGAAGACCCGCGACCGTATCCTTGAATGTGCCTTGCAGTTGTTCAACCACAAGGGCGAGCCGAACGTGTCGACCATGGAGGTGGCCAATGAAATGGGGATCAGCCCCGGCAATCTCTATTACCACTTCCATGGCAAGGAACCGTTGGTGCTCGGTCTGTTCGAGCGCTTTCAAAACGAATTGGCGCCGTTGCTCGATCCGCCGGAAGACGCACAACTGGCGGCCGAGGATTACTGGCTGTTCCTGCACCTGATCGTGGAGCGCATGGCGCACTATCGGTTTCTGTTCCAGGACCTGTCGAACCTGGCGGGCCGCTTGCCGAAACTGGCCAAGGGCATCCGCAACCTGCTGACGGCGCTCAAGCGCACGCTGGCCTCGTTGCTGGCCCGCCTCAAGACGGATGGGCAACTGGTCAGTGAAACCCAGGCGCTGGGGCAGTTGGTGGAACAGATCACCATGACCTTGCTGTTTTCCCTGGACTACCAGCGGATTCTCGACCGAGCAGGTGAGGTGCGGGTGGTGGTGTACCAGATCATGATGCTGGTGGCCCCGCATCTGCTGATGCCGGCGAGGCTGGCGACAGAGAGGTTGGCGCTGCGCTACCTGGACGACGCGGACTAAAATGTGGGAGCGGGCTTGCTCGCGAAAGCGGAGTGTCAGTCAATACAT
>NZ_JACAOM010000097.1:0-54177 GCF_013386245.1 Pseudomonas sp. 21615526
CGGCCTGATCCAGCAGGAAACCGGGTTTGATGGCCGGCGTACTGCCTATGTCTACGACCTCGCCGGGCATCTGCTGGAAAAGACCGAATACGGCGATGACGGCAGTCAGTTGGTTACTGGCTATCAGCGGGACAGCGCCGGTCGCCTGGTAAGAAAAACCCTGCCCGACCGCAGCATTGTCGATTACACCTACGACCGCCTCGGCAACCTTATCAGCGTCGACGACGGCCACTGGCCGCTGCATTACGAATACGACCTGCAAAACCGCCTCACCGCCGAACACCAGGGCTGGGGCACGTTGCGCTACCGCTACGACGAATGCGGGCAACTTAACTACCTGCGCCTGCCCGACAACAACCGCCTCGCTTTCCACCACGAAAAAGGCGGCGACCTCGCCACCATCGAACTCAACGGCAACCTGCTCACCTCGCACCTGTTCAAATCCGGCCGCGAACATCAGCGCCAGCAAGGCCAACTCCTCAGCCACTACCACTACGACGACCAGGGCCGCCTGCACGCCCACGCCATCACCCAACAGGAACAACGCCACCAGCGCCGCCAATACAACTACGACAAACGCGGCAACCTCACCCGCATCCTCGACACTCGAAAAGGCCAGCACGACTACCACTACGACCCACTCGACCGCCTGACCCGCGCCAACCACTCGCACGACCTGCAGGAACGCTTCGTCCACGACCCGGCGGGCAACCTGCTGATGCAAGACCGCGTCGGTCCGAGCGTCGTCAAAGGCAATCGCCTGTTGATGCAAGGTGACCGCCATTACGACTACGACGCTTTCGGCAACCTCCTGCGGGAACGCCGGGGTCGGGCGCAGCAGTTAGTTACCGAATACAGTTACGACTGCCAGCACCGACTGATCAGCGTCACCCAACCGGACGGCACCCAGGCCAGCTATCGCTACGACCCGTTTAGTCGGCGTATTGCCAAAACGATAAAAAGCCAAACCACCGAGTTCTTCTGGCAAGGCGACACGCTGATTGCCGAACACAGTGCTGATCACCACCAAAGCTATATCTATGAACCCAACAGCTTTCGCCCATTAGCGCTGCTGAAAGGCTACGGCCCGGAAGACGCAAAACCCTTCCACTACCAACTCGACCACCTGGGCACCCCACAAGAACTCACCGCCTCCGACGGCGAAATCGTCTGGTCCGCGCACTACCGCGCCTACGGCCAAATCGCGAAGCTGGACGTCAACACCGTTACCAACCCGCTGCGCTTCCAGGGCCAGTACTTCGACCCGGAAAGCGGGCTGCACTACAACCGACATCGCTACTACAATCCGGATATTGGCCGCTACCTGACGCCCGATCCGGTGAAACTGGCGGGCGGGCTGAACGGATACCAGTACGTGCCCAACCCGACGGGGTGGGTGGATCCGTTGGGGTTAAGTACCTGTCCGGGAGGGGATGGGTGTAAACCAAGTGCAGGCGTAGAAAAACCGACTGCGAAAGTTGATGACAGCGAGCCGCCTCTACCCAAACAAACGCAAGCCGAGCGCCGGACAAAAATTGACGAGCTAACGGAGGCAAATGCAAAAAGGCGGGTATTAGAATTTGAAAAGAAATACGACATGCATACTGTAGTCAAGCATGGACCAGAAATACCGGGCAGGGCTATGAAGCAACGTGCGATAGATGGAACTAACCCAACCAATGGCAAAAAAGGAAAAATAAGTTCAAGCTCTCAATTTAAAAGTTGGAAAGTGCAGCTTCATGCAATCAATAAAGCTTTGTATAAGATGCAGGGTAAAAATCCTTCATCTACAGGTTTTGACAATGAAGGCAACCCAGTAGTCGTTATGGAGTTACCAAGAGCAGGACATGGATACAGGCCGAATAGTAAAGACAAACAAAATCCAAAATATTCGGAAAATATGAACAAAGCCGAAGTCCGGTTTGACAAAAACAACGTCAGCCGCCCCTTTACCGCATTCCCTGTGAGATAACAATGTTAAAGGTCCCATTTATAGATGCACCCTATGAGCCAAAGCTCTCTCACATACTGGGAGCGCTTTCGATATATGATCAAGAAGAAACTAAAGGCGAAGTACTTTGGCAATACAACCCTAACGACCCTGAGGATCGAGAAAAAATCATCAAGTCATTTATTTTAAAAGATCTTGAATATTTAACTTACAGACACCGACTTGTTTTAATTTCCGTTCTGAAAAAGGCACTTGAAAACCCCAGTACTGATTTTTCAAAAGAATTTGAAAGCGATCACGACAAACATATAACAATGGCTTGGGATGAAACAGAGATAGATGAGCCGCGAGTTTTTTTTGAAGAGATTTATAGATTAGCGAGCAATGATTGGGAGGAGGAACTTCAAAAAGCGAGCGTTGAGGATCGGTCTACTTGGTAGTTCTAATATTTTTAGCGCCTACCAAATCGACATCGCAGGCAAGCCAGCTCCCACAGTTGAGCTGTGTACGTCAATGAAATGCCTGCCCCCCCTATCCCACCTGATGCAACCGCCCAGCCCGAAAATCCTTCGGCGACACTTCAAACTGCTTCTTGAACGAGCGACTAAAGTGCGCCGAATCCGTAAACCCCCATTTATACGCAATCGACGTAATCGACTCACTGATGCAGAGACCGGCCAAATCAAGCAGTTCAGACATATCAGAATGAAAGACTTGCAGAACAACGAGATCCTTGACGAAAAAGGAAAAGTTATCCTTACTAGAGAGTATGAGTACACTCGCAACGACGGTTCAAAAGTTGTAATTCAAGAACATAGTGCCGGACACACGTTTGGGGCACCTGGCGGTATAGGTGATCAAGGCGCACATTTCAATCTGCGCCCAATCAGCAATACTCGAACTGGAAAACTGCCTGGCGCATACGATCACTACTACTTCGAGGTGAAAAAGTGAAATTCTGGAACGATTTTGACGGAAGCATTTTATTCAACAAAGTGTTCACTACCCCCATACCCATTGGAGAAATCACTTTATTCTCAGTAGACATCAATAACGATCACTCACACATCCACATAGCATTTGACATTTCTGAAGTCCCTGACAATCCACCTTTAAAATGGGTTACAGCAGGATTCAACACTTGCAGATTAGGGTTGAGTTGCGGCGGCCTTAGCGACGTACTAATAAAAAATATACCCAGCACTCAAAAAATGAAACTCACCATCGAAAAGCATGAAAGCTATTTTTTGGTTCGTGCTCAATCATCTAAGTCTTTGATCGAACTCAAAACTAAACATCCTTCGCTTTGCGGCCCATCGGTCTATACAAGTGCCCCTGAATCAGCATGCTATTAGTAAGGATCTAGCTAGCAACAGAAACGACTACGATGCTAAATACAAAACCAAAAACAGCGCCTTATCACAAATTTGACAACATAAAAAAACAAAATCTAGAAACCCTAATTCATGAGTACCTCACTCAAGTCGAAAAGGCGACCATTTTACTTGAACAAACGTTCGGAACAAAAAACATACTCCAGCTATGGCGCAGCAAAGAAATCCCGCAACGCGGGAGGATCACTGACAACATCTCCTACGAACTACACGGAATTGGCTGCAGAGTCGATTTTTCCGGAGTATGTATCGATTTCGACTATGGCCCAGACGAAAGAGTGGACGGCTTCGACCCATGGCGGCTTTACATTTACGCATGCGAATTACCACACCGGTACAAAAAGTACACCAACCAGAACACTCTCAAACTAGAATTCAATAATTATGTAGCGCAAGGAAAAGCACAAAAAATCACTGACTCCATGTCCAACCTATACTTCCTGAATCCTTGACCCTGCTCACCCCCTGACCAGCTGTCGCCAGGCGAACATTCGAGTTTACCCAGCGTAAAACTCACTCTTTCGCGGTAAACACTCCCCCTCAACTCCACGCCACCACCAACAACCCCGCCCCCAACACCAAACATAGCGGCGAGTAAAAAAATGTATCCAGCCGCGCAAACCGCGACCCGCCGACCTTCTTGAAAAAACCCACCAGCTCTGAATCCCCAATCGCCCGGGCAAACATCACCAGTGCTACTGCACTAATCCCCCACTGCAACGCATGGTTGGACACCGGCTCGAAATACAGCCCGGCCCGCAAACACACCAGCACCGCAATCGCCACCAACCCCACACCCACCAGCAACGTTCCCAGTGCCGACGGCTTGAACGCCGGTCGCGGCCCGCTGGCGAATTCACCCGGCAGCTGCGGAATAGCCGCCGTCACACCCAATTTGCCGCCGGCCGCCCAGTACAAATGCACCAGGCTGATAAAGCCAAAAACCCCGACGATCCATCGCGCGACTAAAAAGCTCATGGCTGGATATCCTTGGAAAAGTCCGAGAGAGGATAGCCCTCTTGAGATTTTTTGCAGGCAATTCGTCGGCGGCTGATGGTAAAGTGCCGCCCCATGAAACTCGCCCGTACCGACCGCTCGCTCATTGCCTGGATGCTCTACTGCTGCGTCCTGTTCAATGTGTTCGCCTGCAGCATCGGCCACGGGCAAATGGTCGGGATGCAGCTCAACGGCATCGGCGGCCAGTTCTGTACGGTGGACCCGCGCACCCAGGCGCCGGCGCCTTACAAGTCCACCGATGAATCCCTGCCCACGCTCTCGAAAGCCTTCGGTTGCCCGCTGTGCTCCACCGGCGGCATGGGCCCGGCGCTCAACTCCAGCCTCAACGTGGCGGTGCTTCCGCAACCCCATGCGCCGCCGCCCGCCATCGTTGCCAGTGCCGACATCCCTGCCCGCTTCACCTGGCCTGCGGCTAATCCGCGCGCCCCGCCCGCCTTCGCCTGATACCTGCGCTTTTCTGATTGGCCCACGCGGCTGCCTCCCCCGGGAGTGCGGACGGCACTGGGTTGTTTTCAAGCCAAGTTTTTCAGGATTCAACCATGAAACATTTACCCCTTTTGGCGGGCCTGTTCGGCTGCCTGCCTGTCAGCACCTGGGCGATTGAGCTGGCACCGACCACCATTGATGGCGAGCAAACCGGTGATGCCGGCCTGGCCCTGGATCAGTCCAGTGGCATGGCCTCGCGCCTGGGGCTGAGCGTGCGGGAAACCCCGGCGTCCATCAGCATTGCCAACCGCAATGACATCGAGCGCCGAGGCGCCAAGACCTTCCAGGACGCGGCCAATACCCTGCCCGGGGTCAACGCCAGCGCGCCGCCGGGGTTTGGCGGTTTCATTTCCTATCGAGGGTTTACCAGCAGCCAGATTACCCAGATGTTCAATGGCGTCGCGGTGTCCGGCGGCCTGGCTCGCCCCGTGGATGCGTGGATTTATGACCGGGTCGAACTGGTGGGCGGGCCCTCCTCGCTGATCAACGGCGCCGGCTCCGTCGGTGGTTCGCTGAACTACGTGACCAAGCTGGCCACCCGTGAGGAACAGGCCGCCGAAGGTCAGCTCACCTATGGCAGCTACGACACTGCCGGAATGGCCTTCGGCCTGAACCACGCCCTGACCGAGCCGGGCGCCGATGTCCAGCATTACGCGCGCCTGGACGTAAGCCGCAACACCAACCACACCTATATCGATCGCCAACAGCGCGATGCCTGGAGCGTGGCGTTTTCCCTGCTGAGTGATTTCACCCCGAACCTGTCCCACACCCTGGCCCTCGAATATCAGGACGAACACGAGGACAGCCCCTACTGGGGCACACCGGTGCTCAACCCGAAGTCGGGCGAGTTGAAGATCGACAAACACAACCGCTTCAACAACTACAACGTGGCCGACGGTCGTTATGAGCAACGCACGATCTGGGTGCGCTCGATCATCGACTACCGGATCAATGACAGCACCACGCTGAAAAATACCCTCTATCACCTCGACAGCCAGCGCGACTATCGCAACCTGGAAACCTACCAGTACAACGCCGATAACAGCGCGGTGAATCGCTCGACGGCCTATCAGGTGCGGCATCAGGGTGAGCAGAACGGCAACCAGTTCGAGCTGCGCCATGACGACACATTCTTCGGCTTGAGCACGACCTGGTCGGGCGGCTTTGAGTACAAGGTCAACAGCACCACCAACAACCCGTTGAACGTATCCGCCAAAAACACGGTGGACCCGAACAACTACGATCCGGGGCATTTCTATGATCTTCCCGGCACCAAGCCCGGCTTCGACCCGGACAAAACCAACGCCGTCACCACCAAGGCGTTGTTTGTCGAAAACCGCCTGGGTCTGACCGACAAACTGTCGCTGCTCACTGGGCTGCGCTACGACGCGATTGACCTTGAGGTCACCAACCACCGGGACATCACCGCCAGCAATCCCCGGCACGTCAAGCGCAGTTGGGAACCGGTGACCGGGCGCATCGGCCTGACGTATCAGTTCATTCCACAAGCCAATGTCTACGTGCAATACAGCACCGCCGCCGAACAGCCGAGCACCACCACCCAGGTGTTCGACGTGTCCACCGGCAAGCAATGGGAAGTGGGCAGCAAGTTCGATTACCTCGACGGTCGCGGCTCCGCCACGGTGGCCGCCTACCGGATCGAGCGCAAGGACTTCGCCGTCACCGACCCGCTGGACCCGACCAATAGCATTCCGGTGGGCGCGCAGACGTCCAAGGGTATCGAGCTGGCCAGTTCGTTGCGGGTCACGCCCAAGCTATTGCTGGAGGGCAACTATGCGTGGGTCGATGCCGAATACGAGGACTTCAACGAGAAAACCGCCAGCGGTGCCGTGGTGTCGCGCAAGGGCAATACGCCGACCAATGTGCCCAGGCAGGTGGGTAATCTGTGGCTGACC
Organism: Pseudomonas sp. 21615526; assembly: GCF_013386245.1. Taxonomy (NCBI): domain Bacteria; kingdom Pseudomonadati; phylum Pseudomonadota; class Gammaproteobacteria; order Pseudomonadales; family Pseudomonadaceae; genus Pseudomonas; species Pseudomonas sp. 21615526. The sequence goes on from NZ_JACAOM010000097.1 coordinate 6,765, forward strand.
TATGACTTTGCGGAGGATTGGCAGGGAGGTGTGGATGCGCGGTATGTGGCGTCGGTGTACGCCGATAACGCCAACACCCTGACGGTGCCGGCCTATACCTTGTTCGGGACGTTTTTGACTTACAAGGTGGATCAACACACCTCCGTGACGGGCCGGGTGCGCAACCTGACCAATGAGGTGTATGCCGAGTTTGCCCATGTGTCGCCGGCGTATTACCTGGGGTCGCCGAGGACGTTTGAGCTGGCGGTGCAGACGAAGTTCTAAAGCGCAGCAAGTTTCAAGGCAAGAATGAGGTCAGTGTGGGAGCGGGCTTGCTCGCGAAAGCGGTGAGTCAGTCAATACAAATGTTGGCTGAAAAACCGCTTTCGCGAGCAAGCCCGCTCCCACATTTTTGATCGCAATCGGGCTGTTATATCGGTGTTACTTCAGGCTGGCTTCGACCTTCTGCGCCACATCCTCAGTCAGCCACGCCTTCCAGACTTCCGGATGATCCTTGAGAAATGCCTGGGCGACCTCTCGCGGCTGGCTGTGCTTCTCGCTCATTTCGGCCAGCGCCTTGTTCAGCGGCTCGATCGGAAAGTCGACCTTGGCAAAGAACTCGGCGATCTGCGGATGCTCCTTCTGGAACGGCGTGGACACTCCGATGCTCAGCTTGGAGGCCAGGGAACGTGTAGGTTTCGGGTCAGGATTGTCTGCATCGGTCAGCGTTTTCCACGCCTCGGCATCAAATGGTGGCTCTTCCAGCTGGATCAGCTTGTAGCGCCCCATCAACGGTGTAGGCGACCAGTAATAGAACAGCACCGGCTTGCCCCGACGGATCGAGGAAGCAATCTCGGCATCCAGCGCAGCACCCGAACCACTGCGGAAATTCACATAGCTGTCGTCAAGCCCATAGGCCTTGAGCTTTTGCTTGTTGACCACTTCCGAGGTCCAGCCAATCGGGCTGTTGAGGAAACGGCCCTTGCTCGGTGCTTCCGGGTCCTTGAACACGTCCTTGTAGCGCGCCAGATCCTTCACGCTGCGCAGGTCCGGCGCGAGGGGCTTGATGCCTTTGGCCGGGTCGCCCTTGACCACGTACTCCGGCACCCACCAGCCTTCAGTGGCGCCCTTGACGATATCCCCAAGGCCCACCACTTTGCCTTCGGCCTCGGCCTTGACCCACACCGGGCTGCGGCCGGCCCATTCTTCGCCGATCACCTGGATGTCGTTTTTCGCCAGGGCGGTTTCCAGGGTGATGGTGGTGCCGGGCAAGGTGTCGGTGGGCAAGTCATAGCCCTTTTCGACAATCACCCGCAGCACCTCGGTGATCAGGCTGCCGCTTTCCCAGTTCAGGTCGGCAAAATGAATCGGCGCCTGGGCCGCTGATACCGGCAGCGACGCCACCGACAGACTCAGGGTCGTCAGTGAGGCTGCCAACAGTGCTCGAATTCCTTTCATGCTTTGCACCTCATGCCTTACAGCAATCGCGAATGGCTTTGCTGTAACACCGCGAAGCCTCTGAATACTTAAGTCAACTCAACTGTAGTAGAGGTTCCGGGGAACATGGCAGGTTGCCGGTTTTTACGCAGGATTGTTCAGCCGCTGCAACTCGCGGCGCACCATGCTGGCGAATTCGGCGGGCTTGAGTTCATACAGTTGGCCGGCGACCCAGCTCAACCAGGCGCCCTGTAACTCGGCCTTGCGGGCAAACAATTGAGCCGCCGTGGCTTGGGCATCGAGCAGGTGGTGCTCGTGGAACTGCGCCCTACCCTGGCTCATTACTCGCTGGCCTTGAAGGTCACGAGTTCACCCTTGCGCCATTTGGCGGCCTTGCCGGTGACGGCCTTCAGGGTCTTGGTCAGGCCTTCTACCAATTGCTCATTGGCGGCAAACACCAGCATCACGCTGTGGCCTTCCTTGAACACGATGCCCTGGCCTTCGGCCGAGGACACAAAGGCGTAATCGCCCAGGCCATACACCGTCAACTTGATATCGCGAAACTTCAGTTCGAACTTGCCGCCTTCGCGGCTGGGCAATACAGCGGCCCGGAAATGATCACCGACCTTGAGTTCCAGGCGCGGTTTGTCGTCTACCACCAGTGCCGCTTCGGTATCGATCTCGGCGATATAGATACCTTCAGGTGTCTGCTCAGTGACGTAGACGAAACGGGATTGAAACTGCTTGACCAACTTTGCGCGCAAATCACCCAGCACGAATAACGCGTGCATATCCAGATTACTGACTGCCAAGGAAACGCCCCCACATCAAAAGGGTGCTGTCCGCCCAAGCGGGCAGCACAAAAAAACGGCCGGAAACGGCACGATCACACAACAAATCCACTGATAAAAACTGAAGAAGATCACGCTGCCAGGCCATGAGACTAGTACAGGCGTGCCCGACGCACCTTACGCAGGTCGCCAGGCGTTGCAGGAAATCACAGGTTTAACGACCAGAGAATACTGGCCGACCCACTTCAGACAATAACCCTTTAAAAAATGCAGTTTCCGACATCCAACACAGAAACTAATGCTTTGGATGGAACCGGACGCCGGACACTGACGACAATACTAAAACAGCAACACAGGTCAAAACCACTCGAAATACTGCGAGCGGGTACGCAATGTCGATCGACAGGAGCTGATTATGCAACGACCTCAACCGATTGCCACACCTTCGAACACAGGTTCATCTTTTATCGATGACGGGGAATTCTACTCCCTATACACCCACGACAGTTGCCTGCATTCGGCGCTCTATCGGGTAGTCCCCGCCGGGAGAAACTTTTTCCATATCCTTGAAGTGCCCAGTGGGCGGATCAAAGGTTTTCGCAGCGGCCATAGCCAGGCCTGCGAACTGGCCCGACAGCTGGAAGCCATCCTGCAAGCGCCACACGGCTGAGGCGCGGCTGGCGTTTCGTCATCTGGTTGACTTTACTGCGCCGCCAGCGCGTAACAACTGCCATACTGGTCCGTCCATTGAGATTTGTGCCCTTGCGGTTCAGGTTTCATCAGCGCAATTACCTCCAAGGGAAGGCTATACGTGACGGAATTTGATATTGGCGAATTTTTCATCCATGGCGAAGCCAGGGAAGTAGACGGTGAGTTCCAGGCCGTGATTGTGATGCGGGCCAAGGCTCCCCTGACCACCGTGACGACTCACCAGGTAGAAAAGGACCGCTGGTTCAAAACCGTAGACGCTGCCAACACGGCTGCCAAGGAAGCCGCAAAAGCCCTTAAGGCCGCCGTTGATTCCGGCGCGCTGACCTCCTGATTACCCGGCGCGACAATCCGATCGAACTCTGTCCCGCAACAACCCTCCCATGCATACGATGATCAGCCCGCATGGAGAACGATATGGAAGCGCAGACCTACACCCTCGAAGACCTGTTTGAACAACTTGGACTGGAATCGTCCCCCGAGGCGATTGACGCCTTTATCGGCAAACACACCCTGCCCAATGACGTAAAGCTGATTGACGCGGATTTCTGGTCACCGCAACAAGCCCAATTTCTTAAAGATGAACTGCGTGAAGACGCAGTCTGGGCAATTGCGGTCGATGAGCTGAACCAGCGCCTGCACCAGCAACCCTGAGCCTTCAATGCAGGCTGTCTGACTGCTCCAGGTGCAACAGCGCCTCCCAGGCAGCCCTGCACTCTTCAGCCTCATCGCGGCTGGCGAACGCCGTGCCGCGCTGCTCGCCATTGAGCAACACTACCCAACAGGCCTTTTGCCCCAGTGCACGCAGGGTGGGCGGTACGCCACTGCCAATCATCACAGCCACGTCGACTTTGGTTTGCATGGAGCGCCTCCGGAAAATTAGTTAGCTGGCTAACAATGTTTGCCATGCTACGGTTTTCTTCCAGTTGGAAAAAGCTATCCCCGGAATAGCTCCCTTGCATAACCTGCAACAATCCCCCGCTGAATCAGCGCCCCTCGGGTTTGTAGCCCAGGCGCAAGCCACCCCAATGCCGGCCATTGACCGTGATCGGCACCGACAGATCGTGCATCAACTCCCCGGTATCGCGAGTGTAGGTCTGCAACAACACCGCCTGCTGGTGGCTGCCGCAGCGGATTCCCGTGCGGTCTTCAAACTTGCGCTTGGTACGATTTTGTACCGCGTCCACTTGGGCATCGCCGGTCAACGCTTGGGAGAACACCTTGTTGTGGGTTGGCACATAACCCTGTGGCGTGCAGGCGATGGCGAATACCAGGCCCTCATGCCGGGGCAACAGGGCTTCCTGGATGGCCGGCAGCACCTGGTCGGTGTAGCCGTCAAAACGCGTGTGGTACTTGCTTGGCCGCGTGTTGGGAATGGCGGTATAGCTGCGGTCGAACAGGTCATCGAGGCTGATGCGGTTTTGCAGGACGTCGGCTTCAAACTGCGCGGCAATGCGGCTCGCGCCTTCGCGTGCCAGGTCATAGATGCGCTGGTGGTAGTCGTCCAGGCCGACCTCGGCGAGGCGTTCACTGATGGTTTCGGCCTGGCCTTCCATTTGTACGGCGGCGGCAGCCAACTGTTGGGTCTGCTGGTCGCTGACGGTCAAATCGCTGCGCATCTGCTCCACCGCATGGAACAGGCTGTCGAGTTGGGCCCGGTTGGTGTCGGTGCCCTGGGCGATTTCATTGACCTGGCCTTCGACATCAGCTGCCAGGCTGGCAATGCTGTCCAGTTGCTCGCCGGCGTGCTCCACCTGCTCTACACCGGATTGCAGATCGGCCGACAATTGCCGGATCTGCTCCACCACCTGGGCGGTACGCTGCTGGATATCCGCCACCATCACCCCGACTTCATCGGTCGCCGTGGCGGTTCGCCCTGCCAGGCCACGCACCTCGTCGGCGACCACCGCAAACCCGCGCCCATGCTCACCGGCCCGAGCCGCTTCAATCGCCGCGTTCAAGGCCAGCAGGTTGGTCTGGCTGGCGATCGACTGGATCACCAGGGTGACGCGCTGGATTTCTTCGCTGCGCTGGCTCAAGGCCTCGATCAATTGACGGCTGTCGTTGGCGCGCTGGCTGAGCTGGTGCATACGGGTGATGGACTGCGCCAGCACCTCGCGCCCTTCGGTACTGCGCTGATGGGCCTGGCTGGCCGCACCGAGGGCCTGGCGGCTCAGTTGCGAGGTGATCTGCTCGGTGCCGATCATCACTTCGGCACTGCTGACGATCTGCTTCGCCGCGCCCAATTGAGATTGCAGCCTGGCCGCCAGTTGCTTGACCGAATAGGCCACGCCGGCAGCAGACAGTGCGTTATGGCTGGTGGTGTAGGACAGGTCGCGGGTCAGCTCGCCGATCGCATCGGTGGCTTCGGACGCGGCAACGCTGGGGGTGCGATGTGTCAGGCGAGGTAGCCAGATCAGTAGCAGGGCCACCGGCAGGCACAGGTAAATCGAGAGTTGGGCGAACGCCAGGCCCAGCAGCAACAGCACCAGGGCGGTACTTTGCAAGAGCGGCGTCAACCAGCCGGGCAACTGTCGCGCCACCACGGGTGGTGACACTGCTGCGCCCATGAGAGATCCGTCTCCAGCCATGTTCGTTACCCCACTGCTTGTCGTTATTGTGACTGCATTAGACGCCACTATGTGGCCATTATCCATGGGCCTTTAGTGGGGGGCTTGCAGCAGATCAATAAACGGGGGGAAACGGCTGTTTTCTGCTGGGAACCGGGTAACCCGGCTCCAGCAGTTCACCGCATCAGGCTTGACGCTGGTGCTTGTCGATTTGCTCGTGGCGTTCTTGCGCTTCGATGCAGTACTTGGTGGTCGGGCTGATCAGCAGGCGCTTGAGGCCGATAGGCTCGCCGCTGTCGTCGCACCAGCCGAAGGAGTCTTCCTTGATACGGCCCAGGGCCTGCTCAAGTTGCGGCAGCATGCGCTGGTCGCGGTCGATGGCGTTCACCAGCCAGGTGCGCTCTTCTTCGACAGAAGCAGCGTCGGCCGGGTCTGCCGGGGTGTCCAGGCTTTCAATGGCGATGCGGTTCTGCTCGATGCGCTCGTGGTGTTCCACTTTCATGTCCTGCAACAACTTCTCGAAAAAAGCGTGCTGCTCGGCATTCATGTAGTCATCCGCCGGCATGGCCAGCAACTTTTCCTTTGTCATTGATTTCTCTATAAAAAATACGTGCATTAAGGCGAATAAGGGAGCGTTCCGGCCGACCTCTGCAGGTCTCGGAAAGGCGCCGTCCATTTCAAGCGCCACCCGGCACTCAATTTACGAGGGGCGGCAGTCTAAGGCCGACTTGAGGGCTCAGCAACTGAAATGACAGGCATTTTTTCCAAGATAACCCGCAAAGGCACCAGGACGGGCTCGGCGAATGGTCATCGGAGTGCGTTTATAGCAAGAAATTCAGTGTTGTGGAGCTATATAGAAGACAAACGGTTAAATGTGGGAGCGGGCTTGCTCGCGAAGGCAGTGTGTCAGTCACTGAATGTTTAACTGATACACCGTCTTCGCGAGCAAGCCCGCTCCCACATTTTGACCGATGCGGCCTTGAGGAACGTGTCAGCGCTTGAGTTTGCGCTTGTTGCGATACTGGTCGATCACCACCGCCACCACGATGATCAGGCCCTTGATGATGTCCTGGATGTAGGCATCCACGCCGACGAAGGTAAACCCGCTGGCCATCACGCCGAGGATCAACGCGCCGATCACGGTGCCGGTGATGCGCCCTACCCCGCCCGCCAGGCTGGTACCGCCGATCACCGCAGCGGCAATCGCGTCCAGCTCATAGGACATGCCCATGCCCGCCTGCCCGGTGGCCGCCCGTGCCGACGCCACTACACCGGCCAGGCCTGCCAGCAGGCCGGCGATGCTGTAGACGATGATCAGGTGGCGCTTGACGTTGATGCCCGAGGTGCGCGCCGCCTGCATGTTGCCGCCGATGGCGTAGGTGTACTTGCCGTACTTGGTGTAGCGCAGGGCGATATGGAAGATCACCGCCACCACCAGGAAGATCACCACCGGCATCGCGCCGTGGCCGATGGCCGTGTAGGAGTCCGAGAGCATGCTCACCGGCTGGCCTTCGGTGTAGTAACGCGCCAGGCCACGGGCCGAGACCATCATGCCGAGGGTCGCAATAAACGGTGGAATCCCGGTGACCGCAATGATACTGCCGTTGATCGCCCCCGCCAGCAGCCCCACGCCCAGGCCCATCGCCACCGGTATCCACACCGGCAGGTCAGTCAATGACGGAAACACCGCACGGGAAAAGTCGGAAGTCTGCGCCAGGCTGGCGGCGATCATCGCCGACAACGCCAGCACCGAGCCCGAGGACAAATCGATACCGGTGGTGATGATCACCTGGGTCACGCCAATCGCCAGCAGGCCGATGATCGAAACTTGCAGGATCATCAATACAAGGCGCTGGGAGTTCATCAGGAAGCTCTGGTCGCGCACGATCCAGCCGAACAACTCAAACACCAGGCCGATGCCAATCAGCACCAGCAGGATGCTCAGCTCGGTGGGCATGCGTCGACGGTGCTTGACCGGCGCCGCAGCGGGCTTCTTTTCCTCGGGTTTGCTTTCCAGTATCGCGTTCATAACCACTCACCTTTTTTATCGCGTTGCGCCGGCCACAACGGGCCGGCGCCGTCTGTTCGTTAGTGGACCGCCGTCATACCGGAAGCCAGTTGCATGACTTTTTCCTGGGTCGCATCCGCGCGGTCCAGGGTGCCCATCAGGTCGCCTTCGTGCATCACCATCACCCGGTCGCTCATGCCCAGCACCTCGGGCAGCTCCGAGGAAATCATGATCACCGCCATGCCTTCGCTGGCCAGGTAGGAAATCAGCCGGTAGATCTCGGCCTTGGCGCCCACGTCGATACCGCGAGTGGGTTCGTCGAGGATCAGCAGCCGTGGGTTGGTCATCAGCCAGCGGGCCAACAGGGCTTTTTGCTGGTTGCCACCGGACAAGGTGTCGATGCACTGCTCCAGCGACGGGGTTTTCACCCGCAGCTTGGTGCACATGTCTTCGCACAGGGCACGCAGGGCTTTTTGCTGGATAAAGCCATTGCCGGAGTAATGCGGCAGCACAGCCATCTCCATGTTTTCCAGCACCGACAGGCAGGGGAACAGGCCGCTGAGCTTGCGGTCTTCGGTCAGCAGCGCGAAGCCCTTCTCGATGGCCATGTGCGGGTCGGTGATGCGCACGGTCTTGCCGTCCAACTGGATCTCGCCGCCGGAGCTTGGGGTGATGCCGAAAATGGTTTCGGCCACATTGGTCCGCCCGGAGCCCATCAGCCCGGCGATACCGAGAATTTCCCCGGCATGCAGGTCGAACGACACGCCCTGGAATACCCCATCCAGGCGCAGGTCGCGCACCGACAGCAGCAGATTGCCGATGGGCTTGTCGCGCACCGGGAACAGCTGGCTCAGCTCACGTCCCACCATCATCGAGATCAGGCTGTCGCTGTCCATGCTGTCGGCCCGCTGCAGGCCGATATAGGCGCCATCGCGGAACACCGCAACTTCATCGGCGATGGCGAATACTTCGTTCATTTTATGGGTGATGTAGATGATGCCTTTGCCCTGGGACTTGAGGTCGGCAATGATCGAGAACAGGTGGGCCACTTCCTTGTCGGTAATGGCGGAGGTCGGTTCATCCATGATCAGGATGTCGGAGTCATAGGACACCGCCTTGGCAATCTCGACCATCTGCCGCTCGGCAATGCTCAGGTTGCCGACGTGTTCCTCCGGGTCGAGGTTGATCCGCAGCCGCGCCAGCAGTTCGGCGGTGCAGCGGTGCATTTCCCGATGGTTGACCATGTGCAGGCCGTTGAGCTGTTCGCGACCGATCCAGATGTTCTCGGCGATGCTCATGTGCGGCATCAGGTTGAGTTCCTGGTGGATCATCGCGATCCCGGCCTTCTGCGCTGCCAGCGGTGTTTCGAATTTGATCGGCTTGCCACGCAAGCGGATTTCACCGGCGTCGGGCTGATAGATGCCGGCGATGATCTTCATCAGTGTCGACTTGCCCGCGCCGTTCTCGCCCATCAGCGCCAGCACCGAGCCGGGGCGCACCCGCAGCTGTACATCGGCCAGGGCCACGACGCCGGGAAAGCCTTTGCTGATGTTGGAGATCTCCAGCAGATAGGGTTCTTCCAGTACCAAGGGCTGGATACCGGGAGGCTGGGAAGCAGTCGCTTGAGCAAACATATCGGGTACTCCGTCAGCAGGGCCGCCGTGGCTGCCCTGCCGGTTTATTGTTGTTATTAAGGGCTACTTGAAGTCTTTGACGTTGTCCGGGGTGATCAGCTTGAACGGGATCACCACGTTCTGCTCGACCGGCTCGTGCCTGGCCATCTTGCGCGCCGCTTCCACCGAACCCACGGCCTGGCCATTGGCGTCCTGGAACGCCGACGCGGCCATGTCGCCCTTGGTAATCGCGTTCAAACCGTCCGGTGTGCCATCCACCCCGGCGATCAACACGGTGCCCGGCTTGGTGCCCGCCGACTTCAACGCCATGGACGCACCGATGGCCATCTCGTCGTTGTTGGCCAGCACCGCGTTAAATTCACGGCCTTGGGTCAGCCAGTCGTTGACCAGGGTCATGCCCTTGTCACGCAGCCAGATGCCGGTCTGTTCCTGCTCGATGGTGATGCCTGGGTATTTGGCCAGGACTTCCTTCACCCCCTTGGTGCGGTTGGTGGTGGAGTTGTTCGCCAGGTCACCCAGCAGGATCACGATCTTGCCCTTGCCGCCGAGCTTTTCGGCGATGTACTGCATTTGCAGGCGACCCGCCTCGACGTCATTGGAGGTCACGGCCACGATGCCTTTGGGCAGATCCGTCTGGTCGGGACGACGGTTGACGTACACCAGCGGAATGCCCGCTGCGAGGGCCGCTTTACTGATATTGGCGGTAGACGCCGTGTCGACCGGGTTGACGATGATGGCGTCGACTTTCTGGCTGATAAAGTTCTCGACCTGGCTCAGTTGCTTGACCACATCGGCGCGGGCGTCTTCGAACTGCAGCTGCACGCCGTCACCCTTGGGGTAGGACTTGGCTTGCTTGTCCATGTCCTCGCGCAGGTAAGTCAGGAAGGTGTCATCGAACGCCGACATGCTCACGCCCACCTTGATATCGGCCGCCGTGGCGAAACCACTGGCGAGCATCATGGACAGGGCCAGCGCGGTAAAACGGATCGGGGTCTTCATGAACGGTCTGTCTCCAATTTCTTGTTGGTTTTGTGGACGTTGCGTTTTTCAGAGCGAAGCGGTCGGCAGTCGAACGATCGGCGCCCCCGGAATGCAGCACACCAGGGAACCCTTGCTTTCGACGCACAGGACATTCAGGAGGGAAAAGTAAAACGGCCGGGCGCGGGGCAGACCGCGAGGCTGGAGGGCAGGACGTAAAACTCGCAGTACAGCGTTGAAGATTTTCATCTGACGGTACCTGGTTGTTTTGATCTTGTTTTTGTCGAGTCGCCCGAATCGAGTCCGAACGTACTTTATGCAACCTGGAATGACTTTATTGGAAAATAATTTCCATATCAACCTGTTTTAGAATTTTATTCTATTTTTCATCCATGAGGCTCCATAGCCGCCATTTCCACTACCTGCTGGCGCTCTGAACTCAGGCGCGCGGCGTCCAGTACGCGGGTGGTTGCCAGCGCATCCAGGACGTTCACCGGCAACTCGCCGCGGCCTTCCACCGCGCTTTGCAGCTGACTGTAGAACTGATTCCAACGGCCCTTTTCCGACGGCACCCGCTCACGATCCGGCCCCTGCTCGAACCAGCCCCAGCGTCGATGTTCTTCAGCGCCCCAGTGCTCGCCTTCGGTTTTCGGGGTCTTGCCGGCCAGCAGCGCCTCTTCCTGGCCATCCAGCCCTTCGATGGTGTAGCAACCGGCCGTGCCATTCACCCGAAACCGCGGGGCCTGGCTGTTTTGCAGGGCGCTGCCCCACAGGTGTGAAATCACCCCGTTGGCGTGGGTCAGCGATACAAAGAAGCCGTGGTCCACGCTCCGCTCATCGGCGGTGTAGTGCAACTGCGCGAACACCCGGTCCACCGGGCCGAACAGTTGCATGGCCTGGTCCACCAAGTGGCTGCCCAAGTCCCGCAGGAAGCCGCCGCCGCTGGCATTGCCCACCGAGCCCGGGTTGTAGCGCTCCACCCGGGATTCAAAGCGGGTGACGGTGCCCAGGGCTCCGGCGTCGATCAGCTTGCGCACGGTGAGGAAGTCCGAATCCCAGCGCCGGTTCTGGTAGACGCTGAGCAGCACGCCCTGGCGCTCGGCGGCGGTGATCAAGGCCTGGGCCTGTTCGGCATTGCTGGCAAAGGGTTTGTCGCTGACCACCGCCACACCGTGTTCGATGGCCTCCAGCACCAGGGCCGGACGGCCCTTGAGGGTGGTGGAGATCACCAGCACGTCGACACCGGCCTCGGTGATCTGCCCGATACTGTCGAAGGCCTTCACACCGGGGTGATCCGTCGCCAGTTGCTGGCGACGTTCGGGTGACCGTGTCACCACGCCGACAAAGGTCGCCCCCGGCAGGCTGGCTATCAGGGGTGCATGAAATACACGGCCGCCTTTGCCGTATCCAACCAGTCCGATTCGCATACAAATACTCCTTGGTTAATTGTGGCGAGGGAGCTTGCTCCCGCTCGACTGCGTAGCAGTCGCAAGCTTTTGGGGGCGCTTCGCACCCCAGCGGGAGCAAGCTCCCTCGCCACAGGGCAAGCCACAACGGTCTAACAGCACAACTCGCGGGTCACCCGCTCCAGCATCATCCGGTTGGACTCATCCGGCCGGTCTTCCCAGGCAAACACCGACACCGTGGCAATGCCGTCGAACTTGATTTCCCGCAGAGTGCCGAAAAACGCCTCCCAGTTCACCTCGCCCTGGCCGATGTCCAGGTGCTGGTGCACGGTGGCGGTGACGCCCGGCGGGTTGACGATGTAGCGCAGGTTGGACGACGCCCGGTGGTTGTAAGTGTCGGCAATGATCAAGTGGCTGAGCTTGGAGCCTGCGTACTTGAGCATCGAGGCGATATCGCCCTTGCCGTCGTCATAGAAGAAGGTGTGCGGCGCGGCGTAGAGGTAGTTGATCCAGTCGCGGTCGAGGCCGCGAATGATGTCCACCGACTCGTTGTTGCGCTCGCAGAAGTCGTACGGATGCGCCTGGATATCCAGCTTGATGCCTTCGCGCTCGAACTCCGGCATCAGCTCGTCCATGGAGCGCATGAACTGGTTTTCGCACACCAACGGATTGTCGGACTGGCCGGTGAATTCGGTGTTGACCAGCTCGCAGTCCATTTCCACGGCGATCTGGATCGCGCGCTTCCAGTTGCGTACGGCGGCAACCCGCAGGCCTTCGTCGGCGGCGGCCCAGTGGTACATGGGCAGCAGGGATGAGAGTTGCACGCCGGCGTCGCTCAGGGCCTTGCGAAATTCCTTGATGCGCGCGCGGTCGACCCGGGGGGCCTTGTAGAACGGCAGGAAGTCTTCCCGGGGCGAGAGTTCGATGTGCTGGTAGCCGAGCTCGGCGGCCTTGTCGACCATTTGGCCGAGGGGCAGGTGGCGGTACATGTAGGGGTCTAATGCGATGCGCATGCTTGAGATCTCCCGAATCTGAGGTAGGAACTCGGTCAAATGTGGGAGCGGGCTTGCTCGCGAATGCGGTGGGTCAGTCGATGCAAATGTTGACTGAAAGGCCGCATTCGCGAGCAAGCCCGCTCCCACACTGACTGCGTTACATCAGTGAGGATTGTGGTTAGCCGTAGAAATGCGGACGCGGTGGCAGGCCCACTTTCACAATCTGCCCACTGTTCTGCGCCTCAATGCACGCATCCGCCGCCACCGCCGCGGCAAAACCATCCCACGCCGACGGCCCCCCCACTTGCCCTGCCCTCACACCGTCGATAAACGCCTGCAGCTCAACGTCATACGCCGCGATGAACCGGTCTTTCCAATCCATAAGGATCGCGTTCGACAGCTTGGCCCCGCTGCGCATCTGCACCTGGGACGGCTCCGGCAATTTCGCAATGCCAGTCTCCCCCACCACTTCGCACTGGATGTCGTAGCCGTACTGGCAGTTCACAAACACTTCCACATCGATGCGCGTGCCCTTGGCGGTTTCCAGCAGCACGATCTGCGGGTCACGCAAGTGCGCCAGCGCCTTGCTCGATTTACGCGGGAACACCACCTGCACCGACACGTAGTCATCGGCCAGCAACCAGCGCAACACATCCAGCTCGTGGATCAGGGTGTCGGTGATCGCCATGTCGGTCTTGTAGTTCTCACCCACCCTCGGGTTGCGGTGGGCACAGTGCAGCATCAGCGGCTCGCCGATCTGGCCGCTGTCGATCACGGCTTTCAAGGCGCGATAGCCTTGGTCATACGGACGCATGAAACCCACCTGCACCAGGCGCTTGCCGTGGGCCACTTCGGCCTCGACGATCTTGCGGCAGCCTTCGGCAGTCACCGCCAGCGGCTTCTCGCAGAACACGGGTTTGCCGGCCGCAATCGCCGCCAACACAAATTCTTCGTGGCTCGGGCCCCATGAGGTCACCAGGATCGCCTCGACCTGCGGCGAATTGATCAGCGCATGGCCGTCCGGGTACACCTCGGCGGTGAGTTTCAGGTCAGCGACGACCTTGGCCGCCTGCTCAAGGTTGATGTCGGTCACGGCCACCACCTGGCTGTTGAGCAAGGTCTGGCTGCAGCGACGAATGTGATCCTGGCCGATGGCGCCAGTACCGATAACACCCAACTTCAAAGACATGAAAACACTCCTCTTGTTATTAGTACTGCCGGGCCTTGGCCAGGCGTTCATTGAGTTGTTTGGCCACCGCATCGGTGCGCGCGCTGGTGGACACCTGCGCCACACCGACGCGCCACCACGACAGGTATTTGTGGATCATGGTTTTCGGCAGGACCTTGATATCAATCAGCGTCGACACGGTTTGCGTGCGCGCATCGGCCAGCGCCGCCTGCAACTGCTCCACGGTGTTGACCTTGTAGGTCTTGCAACCATAGGCCGCCGCACTCATGGCGAAGTCCACCGGCACAAAACCGCCGTCGAGCTTGCCGGTCTCGGGGTTGCGGAAGCGGAACTCGGTGCCGAAGCTGTCCATGCCGTGTTCCATCTGCAAATTGTTGATGCAGCCGAAGGTCATGTTGTCCAGCAGCACCACGTTGATCTTGCGCCGCTCCTGGATCGAGGTGGCCAGCTCCGAGTGCAGCATCATGTACGAACCGTCGCCCACCAGTGCGTACACCTCGCGCTCGGGCTCGGCCAGCTTCACGCCCAATGCGGCGTTGACCTCGTAGCCCATGCACGAATAACCGTATTCGACGTGGTAGGTGTTGACGCCCTTGCTGCGCCAGCTGCGCTGCAAGTCACCCGGCAGGCTGCCGGCAGCGGCGACGATGATTGCGTCGTCGGCCAGCGCTTCGTTGAGCACACCGAGTACGCGGCTTTGGGTCAGGCAGGAACCGGTCAGCTCGATAAACTCACGCAGCACCGCCGGGTCCATGTGGTCGTTGATTTCAGGGACGAAGTTTTCAGTCTGGTATTCCGCCTGGTAGATGCGGTCGACTTCGACGTCCAATTGCGCCTTGGCATCCCGTGGCTGATCCCCCCAGCTGGAACGGTAGTCGCCCAAGGCTTCAGCCAGTGCTTCCAGGCCAACCTTGGCATCCGCCAGCAACTGCACGCCATCGAGTTTCAGTGCGTCGCACGGGCTGATATTCAGGTTGAGGAACTGCACCTCAGGATGCTTGAACAGTGACTTCGACGACGTGGTGAAATCGGTATAGCGCGTGCCGATACCAATGATCAGATCCGCCTCGGGTGCCAGCAGGTTCGCCGCCAGGCAGCCGGTTTCACCAAGACCGCCGAGGTTCAGTGGATGGCTTGAAACCACCGCACTCTTGCCCGCCTGGGTTTCCGCGAAAGGAATGTCGAAGCGTTCGGCAAAGGCTTGCAGCGCGGCATTCGCCCCGGAGTATTTGACCCCGCCGCCACACACGATCAGCGGTTTGCGCTTGCCCTTGAACGCCGCCACGGCATCCCCCAGCATCGCTTCGGTCGCCGGGCGACGGTCGATACGGTGCACGCGTTTTTGCAGGAAGTAATCCGGGTAATCCCAGGCTTCGCCCTGTACATCCTGCGGCAGGGCCAGGGTCACGGCGCCGGTTTCCGCCGGGTCGGTGAGCACGCGCATGGCGTGGATCGCCGCCGTCATCAGCTGTTCCGGGCGGTTGATGCGGTCCCAGTATTTGCTGACCGCACGAAACGCGTCGTTGGTGCTGATGCTCAAGTCGTGGAACTGTTCGATTTGTTGCAGTACCGGATCGGGCTGGCGACTGGCGTAGACATCACCGGGCAACAGCAGCAACGGAATCCGGTTGGCGGTCGCGGTCGCCGCGGCGGTCAACATATTCGCCGCACCCGGCCCCACCGAGGAGGAGCACGCGTAGATCTTGCGGCGCAAATGCTGCTTGGCAAAACCAATCGCCGCGTGGGCCATGCCTTGTTCGTTGCGGCCCTGATGCACCACCAGGTCGCCGCTGTCCTGCTCCAGGGCCTGGCCCAGGCCCAGCACATTGCCGTGGCCGAAAATCGTGAAGATGCCCGCGACAAATTTGCTCTGCACACCGTCGACTTCGATGTACTGGTTATCCAGAAACTTCACCAGGGCCTGGGCCATGGTCAATCGGGTTGTGGTCATGAGGTGCCCCTTATCGTTTCTGCAGGTGGGCGATACTCGCCCCCAACGCCTGCTTGATATCTGCCAGGCCGTGCACGCTTTCGGCGAACGGTTCGAATGACAGGTGGCCGCTGTAGCCGGTGCTGAGCAGCGTGTCGATCTGCGCGGCATTGCCGAGGATGTCAGCCTCGCCCACCAGCACGCGGTGGCCGTCGCGGATCGAGTTCAGCGGTGCGTCGGCATCTTCCACACCGGAGATATGCACCAGCCCGGTCAGTTCGGGGAAGAACTCATGTTCACTGGCCAGGTGGTGGTGGAAGGTGTCATGCACCACGCGGAACACATCCAGCCCGCCGATGGCCTTGATCGCATCCACTGCCACGCGCTTGCGGCGCAGGGAGCATTCTTCAAACCCCAGGGGTTCGACAAAACCGAGAATCCCGTATTCCCGCAGGATCGGCGCCAGTTCACTCAAGGCGGTGCGCAAACCGGCCGCGCGCTGGGCTTCGTTGCGCGAGTCGGCGCGGTCGTTCAACGGGCACATCACCAACGCCTGCGCGCCGCATTCGCGGGCATAGGCCGCCAGCTTGATGGCCTGGGCGCGGCGTTCGTCATTCCACACATCGAAGGGGTACAGCGCGTTGATCGACAGCACCGTGATGCCATGCACCGCGCACAATTCGCGCACGCGGCTGGCAGGGGTGCCGTCTTCAATCTCGACGCCCTTGAGGTCGTTGCGGATCTCGATGGCGTCGCATTTCAGGGTCACCGCCAGCTGGATAAAATCCGCCAGGGAAAGGCTGGGGGCGACCATGCGGTTCAGGGCAAAACGTAGAGGCGACTTCATTATTGTTGTGCTCCACACTCGAAAACGTTACTTGGCAGTTGGCATGCTGAATTCAGGGCCCTTGGCGATGCTGTCGGGCCAGCGTTGCATGACGCTCTTGTAGCGGCTGTAGAAACGAATGCCTTCTTCGCCATAGGCGTGGTGGTCGCCGAACAGCGAGCGCTTCCAGCCACCGAACGAATGCCAGGCCATCGGCACCGGAATCGGCACGTTGATGCCGACCATCCCGACCTTGATGGTGCGGGCAAAGGCACGGGCAATGCCGCCGTCGCTGGTAAAGCACGACACGCCGTTGCCGAACTCATGGGCGTTGATCAAAGCCACGGCGCTGGCAAAATCCGCCACCCGCACGATGCCCAGCACCGGCCCGAAAATCTCTTGCTGGTAGATGCTCATTTCGGTGGTGACGTTATCGAACAAGGTCGCACCGACGAAGAAACCACCCTCCGCGCCCGGCACCTTGAAGCCACGACCGTCGACGATCAGCTTCGCGCCCTGGGCCACGCCCTGGTCGATAAACCCTTCGACCTTGGCCTTGTGTTCGGCGGTAACCAGCGGGCCCATCTCGCTGTCTTTTTGCATACCGTTGCCGACCTTCAACTGGTCGATACGCGGCAGCAGTTTTTCGATCAGCCTGTCGCCGACATCGCCCACCACCACGGCAATCGAGATCGCCATGCAGCGCTCGCCGGCCGAGCCGTAAGCCGCGCCGATCAAGGCGTCAGCCGCCTGATCCAGGTCGGCGTCGGGCATCACGATCATATGGTTCTTCGCCCCGCCCAACGCCTGCACACGCTTGCCGCGCTGAGTGGCCTGCTGGTGGATGTACTCGGCAATCGGCGTGGAGCCAACAAACGAAATCGCCTCGATATCCGGGTGCTGCAACAGGCCGTCTACCGCGCTCTTGTCACCCTGCACCACGTTGAACACACCGTCGGGCAGACCGGCTTCGGTCAGCAGGCGGGCCATCAGCAAACTGGCGGACGGGTCGCGCTCCGACGGCTTGAGGATGAAGCAGTTACCGGTGGCCAGCGCCAGCGGGATCATCCACAGCGGCACCATCACCGGGAAGTTGAACGGGGTGATGCCGGCGCACACGCCCAGTGGCTGACGCAGGTTCCAGTTGTCGATGCCGCCGCCGATGTTGTCGCTGAAATCGGTTTTCAACAGGTTTGGCGCGCCGCAGGCGAACTCGACGATCTCGATACCACGGGTGACTTCGCCCTTGGCGTCGGAGAACACTTTGCCGTGTTCGCGGCTGATGATTTCAGCCAGCTCATCGTGGTGCTGGTCGAGCAATTCCTTGAACTTGAACAGCACCCGCGAACGGCGCAGGGATGATTGCTCGGACCACGCCGGGAAGGCTTTCAGCGCCGACGCCACGGCCTCATCGACGGTCTTCTGGCTGGCCAGCCCGACGCGGGCCTGGACTTCGCCGGTGGCCGGGTTGAACACATTGCTGAAACGCTCACTGGCGCTGTCGTGCACCTGGCCGTTGATGTAATGGCCGATTACCGGGGCGTTGCTCATTATTGTTCTCCGTCGAAAGTGCTTAAAGATCCAGCAGCCAGCTGTGCTGCGGGTCGTTATGGAAATGCCAGGCGCGCTTGGGGCCGGCCATCACGTTCAGGTAGTAGGACTCGTAGCCATACGGCACGCTGACGGGGTGATACCCCTTGGGCACCACCACCAGGTCGCTGTTTTCCACGGCCATGGCCTGGTCGATGCTGCGGTCGTCGGTGTAGACGCGCTGGAACACAAAGCCCTGGGGCGGGTTGATCTGGTGGTAGTAGGTTTCTTCGAGAAAGCTCTGGTGCGGCAGATCGTCGGTGTCGTGCTTGTGGGGCGGGTAGCTCGACGAGTGACCGGACGGCGTGCGCACTTCCACCACCAGCAGCGAATGGGCAGGCTCGCTGTCGGGCAGGATGTCGCACACATAGCGGGTATTGGCGCC
This sequence comes from Pseudomonas sp. 21615526, assembly GCF_013386245.1. NCBI lineage: Bacteria > Pseudomonadati > Pseudomonadota > Gammaproteobacteria > Pseudomonadales > Pseudomonadaceae > Pseudomonas > Pseudomonas sp. 21615526. The sequence continues at coordinate 25,191 of NZ_JACAOM010000097.1, forward strand.
CTTGCCGCGTATGCTGCGCTTGCATTGCTCGGGGCGAATCAGACGGGGTGCCAGACCTGCGTCGGTTGAGCCGGGAGCGGCGCAGACGGCAATTTGCACGTCGCTCAGCGCGGTGACCTGGGCGTCGGTGCCTGGCGGCAAATAAGCGGCGAAGGGCGACTTGTCTTCGAACACCGAGTGGCGATCACCGAGGTTTTCCCAGTTGAAGCCTTCGCCCTGGATAGTCACCCGGCCGCTGAGCAGCACCAGGCACAGTTCCTTGTCGCCGGCGGTGACTGGCAAGGTTTCACCCAGGCTCAGGCGGTAGGCGGCGAAGCCCACGTATTCCAGGCGCCCTTCTTCCAGCGCCACCATGGTTTGCCCGCGCTTGCTGCTTTTGACCAACAGGCTCATTGTCCAGTCCTCTCGCTCAACAGTGCGCGCAGGGTGTCGTAACCCTTCTTCGCATAGATGTAGCTCGGCGCCACGGCAGGATCCTGCTCGGCCTCCACTACCAGCCAACCCTGGTAATTGGCGGCCAGCAGCACGTCCAGCAGCGCGGCGAAGTCGATATCGCCGTCGCCGGGCACGGTGAAGGTGCCGTTGACGATGCAATCCGGGAAGCTCCACATCTGGTTGCGTGCCAGTTGCACCACCGGCTTGCGCACATCCTTGAAGTGCACGTGGCAGATGCGGGCGATGTGTTTGCGCAGCACCTCGATAGGCTCTCCGCCGCCCATGTAGCAGTGGCCCGAATCAAACAGCAGGCCGACTTCCGGGCCGGTGCGGCGCATCAGTTGGTCGATGTCTTCCGGGGATTCGACGTAGGCGCCCATATGGTGGTGGTACGCCAGGCGCACGCCCTGGGACAGGGTGAAACGCGCCAGTTCGGTGAGTTTGTCGGCGTATTCCTGCCAGGCCTGTTCGCTGTGGAAGCGCGGGCGTTCGATCAGGCGCACCGGCGAACCCTGGATCGAGTCGGCGACTTCTCCATACACCAACACGCTGGCGCCGTTTTCACGCAGCAGTTCGACGTGGCTGGCGATGGCTTCGATTTCTTCCGCCACCGAGCGCCGGGCCAGGCGACTGGAGTACCAGCCGGAGACCAGTGCCAGGTCGTAAGGGCGCAATACATCGCCGACACCTTTGGCGTCCTTGGGGAATTTGCCGTTGAGTTCAAAGCCTTCGTAGCCGATGTCCTTGCCTTCGCTGAGGGCCGTGCTCAACGGCGTTTCACCGCCCAGGGCCGGCAGGTCGTCGTTGCTCCAGGAGATCGGGTTGATGCCAATTCGGATAGCGGGCATGGCTGCACCTATTATTGTTTTTTCAGAGTTGCCTGAGATCTGCTTTATGTGGGAGCGGGCTTGCTCGCGAAGGCGGTGGTTCAGTTGGTGTATCAGTCGACTGACACTCCGCTTTCGCGAGCAAGCCCGCTCCCACATTTGACCGTGATTAACTTCGAGAACTGCGCCAAGCCTTAATCAATTGCTCAAAGATGCACTGCACCTGCTCAATCAAGGCTTGATCGTCAATCTCCCCCGCCAGCCAGGCTCTGCTCGGTTCCTGGAAGATCGTGCGACCCACGGCGAACCCGCGGCAGGTCTGGCTTTGGCTGGCTTGCTGGAAGCCATCGGCCAGGCATTCGGCGGAAGCGTTCAGGCCCAGCAGCACCACGCCCCGGCAGTAGGGATCGCGCTCCTGGATAAGCTCGTCGAGCTTTTTCCAGTCTGCGGCCGACTGCGCCTCGATCTTCCACCACGCCGGGTAGATGCCCAGGTTGTATAGGCGCTTGAGGCTGCGATAGAGCACGTCGGGATAGGTGGACGGGTGATCCTTGGGGGGCACGACTTCCAGCAGCAGCTCATGGCCGCTGACCAGGGACGCCTGATACAGGGCCTTGAGTTGCGCTTCCTGTTCCAGGCGCAGCAATGGCTCGTCATCGGGGTGAAATTGCACCAGGCACTTGATGATCTGCTCCCGGGGCCAGGCAATCAGGTTGCTGCCCACCGAGCGCCCGTGTTCAAAGGCCAGCGGCCGTGAGTTCTGGACTTCCACCGGGCGGGCGATCCACCAGCCGCGACCGCTGGCGGCGTTCAGCGCGTCCTGGCCGAAGCGTTGGTCGGCCAGAATCCCGACGTCAGCCTCGACGCCCTGCTCCGCCAGTTTGCTTTCAACCCGTTCCACGGCCTGGATGAACAGTTGCTTCAGGGCGCTGATGCGCGCCGGGTCCTGGCCGCCCTTTTGTGCCAGTTCCACCAACTGCCAGCGGTGGTCGAAGGCAAATACAAACAGCTGCTTCCAGACCTTGCGCGGCACGCTGACCTGGTGCAGGCGTTGCAGCACCGCGTCCTGGTCCGGGCGGGTAATCGGCACCGGGCTGTTGAACAGGTAATCAAGTTCGGCGCGGGTCGGCATGGCCGGCGCGCAGGCATGGCGCGACACCACCAGGCCGCCGCAGGCATTCGCCAACTGGCTGCAGCGCTCGTCGCTGGCGTCTTCAAGCCAGCCGCTGAGGAAGCCGGACATGAAGGCATCGCCGGCGCCCAGCACGTTGAGTACTTCCACCCGTACCCCGGGGTAGATCGCGCCGTCTTCAAGGCGGGCCGGGATGTCGCCGTGGATCACCGTGCAGCCCTGGGGGCCAAGCTTGACCACCAGGGTGGCCGAGGTCAGGCCACGCACCGTGCGCAATGCCGTGAGCAAATCTTCACTGCCACCGGCAATCAGGAATTCTTCTTCGGTGCCGACGATCAGGTCAAAACGCGGGAGGATTTTCTGCACGTGCTGGCTGACATTCTGGTCGGCCACAAACCGGGTTTCGCCATCGGCCTTGCCGGCCAGGCCCCAGAGCACCGGGCGGTAGTCGATGTCGAGCACGCGTTTGACGTTGTGCTTCTCGGCGTAGTCCAGGGCCTGGATGCTGGCCTTGTACACGCCGTCGGTGGAGAAGTGGGTACCGGTGATCAGCAACGCCTTGCTGGAAGCAATGAACGCTTCACTGATGTCTTCGGCGCGCAGGGCCATGTCGGCGCAGTTCTCGCGGTAGAACACCAGCGGGAAGGTTTCGCGGTCCTTGAGGCCCAGCAGCACCAGGGCGGTGAGGCGTTCCGGGTCGACCTTGATGCCGCTGACGTCACAGCCTTCGCGGGCCAGGGACTCCAGCAGGAAACGCCCCATGTGGTCGTCCCCTACCCGGCTCAACATCGCCGACTTGAGCCCCAGCCGCGCGGTGCCGAACGCGATGTTGGCGGAGGAACCGCCGAGGTACTTGGCGAAGCTCGAGACATCCTCCAGCCGTGCACCCACTTGTTGTGCGTAAAGGTCGACGCCCAGGCGTCCCAGGCAAATCAGATCCAATTGACGCCCACTGGCAAAACGAGTCTGGCCCATGCTGGCTCCTGTTATTTTTATCAGCCTGCGTGTGCCGTCGCTGTGGCGGCATACGCTCTTGGTGCAAGCAGACTAGAACGTCTGGTGACGCCAATCAATATTTATTCTATAAATATTTTTTGTGGAATATATTTTCCAATACGCCATCATCGGTATGTTCCAGCCGCAGTGCATCGTTTCAGCTGCACCGTGGGGCGGGATGCCGAGGTATTTTTTTGCGCCTACCCTGTAGACTTGCGCACATCGACTTATTGTCAGGGGCGCCTCGACGCGTCCTATAAGAACAAGCCAGAAGGATTCCCTATGTCCCAGAGCGCCCCGGAAGACGCACTCGCCAGCCCGCCGCTGAACGCCGAGCGGTTGTTGCAGCTGATCACCGATGAATACGAGAGCCTGCCGCGCCAGCTCAAGCGCATCGCCAGCTACATGAGCCAGCAGAGCGACCGGATCATGGTCGACCGCATCAGCGACATCGCCCGTGAATGCGAAGTGCACCCGTCGGCCATCGTGCGGTTTTCCCAGCGTTTCGGGTTCAGTGGTTTCAGTGAAATGCAGGCGCTGTTCCGCGAGGCCTACACCCACAAGACCACGCCGGTGCAGAACTACCAGCAACGCATCCGCAGCATGATCGCCAACAAGTCGCAGAAAGCCAGCGGCGGCGACCTGGCGCGTGAGTGCGTGAATGCCACCCTCTCCGGGATCGAGCGCCTGGGGCTGGAACTGGATGACGCAGCCTTCGACAAGGCCGTGGACCTGGTGGTGAATGCCGACAATATCTACGTGGTGGGCGTGCGCCGCTCGTTCGCCGTTGCGGATTACCTGGTGTACAACCTGCAGCACACCAACAAGCGCATCCATCTGGTCTCGGGGTTGGGCGGCAGCTATCGTGAGCAGATGCGCAGTGTGCGGGCCAACGACCTGGTGATTGCCATCAGCTTTACGCCATACGGCAAGGAAACCCAGCACTGCCTGCGGATTGCCCAGCACCATCAGGCCAAGACCCTGATCATTACCGACAGCAACCTGTCGCCCCTGGCCAAGCGGGCAAGCACGGTGCTGCTGGTGAATGAAGGCTCGTCGTTTGCGTTCAGGTCACTGAGTGCGACGCTGTGCCTGTGCCAGGCGTTGTTCATTGCCGTGGCGTATCGGCTGGAGTTGAAGGTCGATGAGATTCATGAGCAGGTGGGGTTCGACGACTGACTGCGACCGTTCAGCCACCAAAGATCAAATGTGGGAGCGGGCTTGCTCGCGAATGCGGTCTGTTAGTCAACATCTCCATCGACTGTTCCACCGCATTCGCGAGCAAGCCCGCTCCCACATTTTTGACCGCGTTCACTCAGGCTTAGCGCAGTGCCCGGCGCAACACCTTGCCCACCGTCGTCTTGGGCAACTCTTCAGTACGAAACTCGACAAACCGCGGCACCTTGTACCCCGTCAAATATTCCCGGCAATGCGCCAGAATCTGCTCCTGGGTCAAACTTGGGTCCTTGCGCACCACGATGATTTTGACCCGCTCGCCGGTCACCCCATCCTCAACCCCGATCGCCGCCACTTCCGCCACGCCCGGATGCAACGCCACCACGTCTTCGATCTCGTTGGGGTACACGTTAAACCCGGACACCAGGATCATGTCTTTCTTGCGGTCCACCAGGCGGATGAAGCCCTGCTCATTCATCACCCCGATGTCCCCGGTAGACAGCCACCCTTCGGCATCCAGCACCTCGGCGGTTTCCGCCGGGCGTTTCCAGTAACCCTGCATCACCTGCGGGCCGCGTACTTGCAGTTCGCCCTGCTCGCCCAGTTCCGCCAACTCACCGTCCTCACGAATGAACCGCACCCAGGTCGACGGCAACGGCACGCCGATGCTGCCAGTGAATTCCATCTCGCGCATGCGTGAGATGTCGATGGGGCTGATGCTCACCACCGGCGAACATTCAGTGAGGCCGTAGCCTTCGATGATCGGCAAGCCGGTGACTTCCTTCCAGCGCTTGGCCACAGCGGTATGGGTGGCCATGCCGCCGGCGATCACCATGCGCAAATCGGAAAAATCCCGGGCGCAGAATTCCTTGTTTTCCAGCAGCCCGTTGAACAGCGTGTTTACCCCGGCAATCCCGTTGAAACGCTCCTTGCGCAGGATCATCTGCACCCGCTTCACATCCCGTGGGTTGGCGATCAGGATGTTGCGCCCGCCCAGGCACATGAACATCAGGCAGTTCACCGTCAGGGAAAAGATGTGGTACAGCGGCAGCAGGGTGACGTTGGTTTCCTGCTGGTTCTGATCAAGCTGATCACCGACCCACGCCTTGGCCTGCAACAGGTTGGCGATGATGTTGCGGTGGCTGAGCATGACGCCCTTGGCATCGCCGGTAGTGCCGCCGGTGTATTGCAGGAAGGCCAGGTCTTCGCGGTTCATCGGCACGGCGAGATGGGTTTGCCCGCGTCCCTGTTTCAACACCTGGTTGAAACGCACGGCCCCCGGCAGGTTGAAACGCGGCACCTGCTTCTGCACGCTGCGCAGGATGAAGTTCATCGCCGCGCCCTTGAAGGTGCCGAGCAGGTCACCGATGGCCGCAACCACCACACGTTTGACGGTACTGGCGGCCACCACTTTCTCCAGGGTGTGGGCGAAGTTTTCGAAGATCACCAGGGTCTCTGCGCCACTGTCCTTGAGCAAATGCTGCAGCTCCCGGGCGGTGTACAGCGGGTTGACGTTGACCACCACCGCACCCGCGAGGATCGTGCCCAGCAGGCAGATCGGGTACTGCAAGCAGTTGGGCATCATCAGCGCCACCCGGTCGCCCTTCTTCACACCCTGGGCTTGCAGCCACGCAGCAAAGGCGATGCCCTGCACCTCCCAGTCGGCGTAGGTCATTTCGGTGCCGATGCTGACGTAGGCCACGCGGTCGCGGAATTTGTGCAGGTGCTCCAGGAATACCTCGCGCAACGACGGGTAGTCCTCGATGCCCGCATCGATGTCTGCCGGTACGCCGGGCAGGTAAGCGTTCAACCAGAGGCGTTCGGTCTGTTCCAGGCTTACAGCGTTCATGGCAGTCTCCTTGTTGTTTTTATGGTGGGAACTACTTTTCGACGATAGCGGTAATGCCCAACCCACCCGCCGCGCAGATCGAAATCAGGCCGCGGCCGCCGCCACGCTGGTGGATCGCTTTGGCCAGTGCCGCGAGTTGCCGGCCACCGGTGGCGGCGAAGGGGTGGCCGCAGCCGAGGGAGCCGCCGTTGACGTTCATCTTGCTGCGGTCGATGCTGCCCAGCGGCGCGTCGAGGCCCAGGCGGTCGCGGCAGTAATCCGGGTCTTCCCAGGCCTTGAGGGTGCACAGCACCTGAGCGGCGAAGGCTTCGTGAATCTCGAACAGATCGAAGTCGGCGAACGTCAAGCCTTCGCGCTTGAGCATGCGTGGCACGGCGTAGGCCGGGGCCATCAGCAGGCCTTCGGTGCCGTCGACGAAATTCACCGCAGCGGTTTCACCGGTTCGCAGGTACGCCAACACGGGCAAGCCGCGCTCGGCGGCCCATTCCTCGCTGGCCAGCAGCACCACCGACGCGCCGTCAGTCAGGGGCGTGGAGTTGCCGGCGGTGAGCGTGCCGTTCTGGCGGTCGTAGGCCGGTGACAGGCCGGCAAGTTTCTCCAGGCTGGCGTCGGCCCGCAGGTTGTTGTCCCGGGCCAGGCCGCGATACGGGCTGATCAAATCATCGAAGAAACCCTGCTTGTACGCCGCATCCAGCCGCTGGTGGCTGGTGAGGGTCAACTCGTCCTGGGCCAGGCGCTTGATCTGCCAGCGCTTGGCCATTTCCTCGCAGTGTTCACCCATGGACAAGCCGGTGCGCGGCTCGCCATTGCGCGGCAGCAGCGGCTTGAAAAACATCGACGGGCGCACCCCCATCAAGGCCTTCAACCTGGCGCCGGTGCCCTTGGCGCGGTTGGCTGAAAGCAAGGTGCGGCGCAGGGACTCGTTGATGCCGATGGGCGCGTCGGAGGTGGTGTCGGAACCACCGGCAACGCCCACTTCGATCTGCCCAAGGGCGATCTTGTTCGCCACCAGCAACGCCGCTTCCAGGCCGGTGCCGCAGGCTTGTTGCAGGTCGTAGGCCGGGGTTTCGGGAGACAGTGTGGTAGACAGCAGGCTTTCCCGGGCCAGGTTGAAATCCCGGGAATGCTTGATCACCGCACCCGCGGCAAACTCGCCCAGGCGCAGGCCGTGAAGGTTGTAGCGGTCCACCAGGCCTTGCAGGGCGGCGACCAGCAGATCCTGGTTGCTGTCATGGGCGTACACAGTGTTGGAGCGGGCGAACGGGATACGGTTGCCGCCGATAATCGCCACGCGGCGCGTCGGGGCCGGGTTGAAACTGTAGTCACTCATCGATCGGTCTCATTCCAGATAAACAGCCCACGCATATGGGGTTTGTCACCGGCGAAATTGCGCACTTCAAACTCACGGCGCGGGCCGGTTGGCGGAACGTTCCACAGCGCCACCTGGCCGGGCAGGAAGATCGGCAGCTTGAAGTCGCAATGGGCCTCGGCCTGGTCCAGTCCGCCGGGGGGTTGCTGGGCGGCCAGGGCGCGGCCAAGGGTCCACATGCCGTGGGCGATGGCCCGGCGAAAGCCGAACAATCGGGCGCCGATCACCGAGGTATGAATGGGGTTGAAATCCCCCGAGACCCTGGCGAAACGCCGCCCCAGATCCGCCGGCAGCACCCAGCGTTGAGTGCGCAGCAAACCTTCTTCCTGCAAGGGCAACGCGTCGTCCCACGGCTCGCCAACCGGCGCGTTTACGTCACGGCGCAGGTACAGGCTGTCGCTCTCCCATATCAGGGCGCCCGCGCTGTAGGCACGGGTGGCGATGCTCAGGGCCTGGCCCTTGGGATGGGCGACCCAGCGTTCGCAATACACCTCCAGGCGCAAGGCCTGGCCCGCCTCCAGCCGTCGATGCTGGCGGATGCGATTGGCCAAATGCACCATGCCGCTGGCCGGGTACGGGAAACTCGGGCGGGTCAGCAACATCAGGTGCAAGGGGAACGCCAGCACATGGGGATAGGACAGCGGCACGCCTTGCTCATGGCGGAAACCACAGGCCCGACCGTAAGCCGCGATCCCTTGGGCAGACAGCTCGACGGCCGAACGCACCAGGCGTTCTTTCGGCAACGTCGGCTCGCCTTCCAGCTTCGGTTTGCGCAGCCCCAATACCCCGTCCAGCAACAGCCGCGAGCGCGAGGGCGGCGGGTCAATAATCTGCGTCACATAGTCCATGCTCAGGCTCCCAACAGGCTTTGGCCGCAGACCCGCACCACCTGGCCATTGACCCCGCCGGATGCCGGATGCGCCAGCCAGGCGATGGTTTCTGCCACGTCGATGGGTTGCCCGCCCTGGGACATCGAGTTCATCCGCCGCCCCGCTTCGCGAATCATCAGCGGGATCTTCGCGGTCATCTGGGTTTCGATAAAGCCCGGTGCCACGGCATTCACCGTCACTTGCTGCGCCGCCGCCTGCGGGGCCAGGCCTTGTACCAGGCCGATCACCCCGGCCTTGGAGGTGGCGTAGTTGCTTTGCCCGAGGTTGCCGGCGATACCGGAAATCGATGAGACACACACGATCCGCCCGCCCGGATTCAGGCCCTGGCTTTCCAGCAGCGCCGTGCTCAGGTGCAACGGTGCTTCCAGGTTGATCGCCAGTACGCTGCGCCACGCGGTCTCAGTCATCTTGGCGATGGTCTTGTCGCGGGTAATCCCGGCGTTGTGCACCACCACGTCGAATGCACCGTGTTGGCTGACATGGGCGTGCAACTGCTGCGTGGCATCGGTGGCGGTGATGTCCAGCGCCAGTGCGGTGCCTGCGACACTGCCGGCCGCCTGTTGCAGCGAATCCTGGGCCTGGGGCACATCCACGCAGACCACATGGGCTCCATCGCGGGCCAGCACCTGGGCGATTGCCAGGCCGATGCCACGGGAGGCGCCGGTGACCAGGGCACGGCGGCCGCCGAGGGGTTTGTCCCAGTTGATTTCGGTTGGGCTATCGACGGTTTTTTCGAGGCGCACCACCTGCCCCGAGACATAGGCCGAGCGCCGCGACAGGAAGAACCGCAGGCTGCTTTCCAGCCCGTCCTCGGCACCCGGTGCGACGTAGATCAACTGCACGGTGATCGCCCGGCGCAACTCCTTGGCCAACGAACGCACCAGGCCCTCAAGGGCACGCTGGGCAATGGCCTGGGGCAGGTCCTTGCACAACTCCGGCGCGGTGCCGAGCACCACCACCCGGGCGTGCTGCCCAAGGCGCCTGGCGTTGGCGTGGAAGAATTCGTAGAGCTCGTCCAACTGCTTGAGGTCGGCAATGTCGCTGGCGTCGAACACCGCGCCCTGGACCTTGACCGTGGAGGGTGCCTTGAGGGTCGCAGCGGTGGCGGTCACTGTATCGGTGGCGGTGAAGATGCGCTGGATTTGCGCCCCCAGGCGCCCTACCCCCGCGACGATTACCGGGTTGGCCAGGCCTTGCTGGCCGCTGCGGTGACGTTGCAATGCCAGGGGTTGGGGCAGCCCGGCAGTGCGGGCCAACCAGGCTCCCCAGGGGGAATTGACGAAAGAGAGGTAGCTGTCACTCATGGATAAATTCACTCACAAACACGGTGTTGCCATGGAAACCCGATCCTTGTAGGAGCTGGCTTGCNNCAAGCCAGCTCCTACAGGGGTCGTGTTCCTCCAGTTCCAGTCAGTTGACCGGCGCGTTTTCGCCTTGGTTGGCGCGGCGTCTTGCGCTCGGTTTGGCGGCCTGTTCCAACGCCTGCTGGCGCTGTTGCAAGGCTTCCAGCAAACCGAAGTCCTGCGGGAAGTCGTCCACCTGGATCGCGTGATCGCCATATTCCACATAGCGCGCGAGCAAGCTGTCGTCTTCCTCGCTGATCAGGTCCAGCGCCCGCGCCTTGACTCGCCACGGAGTAAACGCCGCACTGGAAATCGGCATTGGCTCGATCAGGCCTTGCTTGATCGCCCCCTTGAGCCGCGCCTCGATCAGCTCCACTTGCGGCAACAGGCGCAAGGCCAGCTCGCCGTAAGCCAGCTTGTCGATTTCCGGCCGAGGAATGTAGGAATTGCCCAGCAAGCGGTCGCGGGTTTCCCCCGGCACCTGCACCAGTTCCGCCACTTGCGCCAACAGGCGATCCGACGGTTTGCGCTGTGGAATACCGAACGGGAACGTCAAGCCACGCACCACCGCCGCCGCGGCTTTCGACGGGTAGTTGTCGAGCACTTCGGCCAGGGCCTCATGGGCGCGCAGCAACGCGTCCTGGGCCGCCCAATGCACCAGCGGCAAATCTGCCTGTGGCCGGCCATCATCCTCAAAACGCTTGAGCACGCAGGACAGGATGTACAGCTGGGACAGAATGTCCCCCAGCCGCCCGGTGATGCTTTCCTTGCGCTTGAGGGCACCGCCCAGCACGCCCATGGAAATGTCCGAGATCAACGCCAACACCACCGACAGCCGATTGGCCTGGCGGTAGTAGGACGCCAGCGCCGGATCGGTCTTGCCCGGCACGGAAATCAGCCGTCCGCCCGTCAGCGAATACACTGCGGCACGCACGGTATTGGCCAGCACGAAGCTCAGGTGACCGAACATTGCGCTGTCGAAGTCCACCAGGGCCTTGCGCCGGTCCGTATTGCGCGCCGCTTCCATCTCGCGGAACACATACGGATGGCAGCGGATCAGGCCCTGGCCGTAGATGATCAGGCAGCGAGTCATGATGTTCGCGCCTTCCACCGTGATGGCGATGGGGCTTTGCTGGTAGGCCCGGGCGAGGAAGTTGTTGGGCCCCATGCAGATGCCCTTGCCGGCCACGATGTCCATGCCGTCGTTGACGATGATGCGTGCCCGCTCGGTAACGTGATACTTGGCGATGGCCGAGATCACCGAGGGTTTTTCACCGGCATCCAATGACGCTACCGAGACCTTGCGCACCGCGTCGCAGGCATACAGATGCCCGGCCATGCGCGCCAGGGGCGCCTGCACGCCTTCGAACTTGCCGATGGGCAGGCCGAATTGCTTGCGCATCGCCGCATAAGCGGTGGTGCCGCGCACAGCCACCTTGCCCAGGCCGACGTTGGCCGACGGCAGGGAAATCGCCCGGCCAGCCGCCAGGCATTCCATCAGCATGCGCCAGCCGTTGCCGACTTGCTCGCGGCCGCCGATCACCCATTCCAGCGGGATAAACACATCCTTGCCGGTGGTCGGGCCGTTCTGGAATACCGCGTTGAGTGGCCAGTGACGCCGGCCGCTGTTCACCCCCGGATGGGTGGTGGGGATCAACGCGCAGGTGATGCCCAGGGAACCCGGCTGGCCGAGCAGACCGTCCGGGTCTTCGGCGCGGAAGGCCAGGCCGAGCACGGTGGCGATTGGGCCGAGGGTGATGTAGCGCTTGTCCCAGGTCACGCGAAAACCCAGTACTTCCTCGCCTTCGTGCACGCCCTTGCAGGCGATGCCCAGGTCTGGAATCGCCCCGGCGTCGGAGCCGGCATACGGGCTGGTCAGGGCGAAGCACGGGATGTCTTCGCCACGGGCCAGGCGTGGCAGGTAGTAGTTGCGCTGGGCGTCGGTGCCGTAGTGCAGCAGCAGTTCGGCCGGGCCCAGGGAGTTGGGCACCATCACTGAAATCGCCGCCGCCGAGCAGCGGGTCGAGAGCTTCATCACCACTTGCGAATGCGCATAGTGAGAGAAGCCTTTGCCGCCGTACTGCTTGGGAATGATCATGCCGAGGAAGCCGGCATCCTTGGTGTACTGCCAGCCTTCGGGGGACATGTCTTGCCAGACCTGGGTAGTTTCCCAGTCGTTGGACATGTCGCACAGGGTCTCGACTTCGTTGTCGAGGAAGGCCTGTTCTTCAGCGCTGAGGCTGGCCGGTGCGGCTTGCAGCAGGCGTTCCCAGCGGGGTTTGCCGCTGAACAGCTCGGCGTCCCACCACACGGTGCCGGACTCGATGGCGGCGCGCTCGGTGTCGGACATCGCCGGCATGATGCCGCGAAAAAGGCCCAGGGCCTTGCTGGTCAACAGCGCGCGGCGCAGGGGCTTGATTGTCAGCAGCAACGCGGGCAACACCACCAGCACCGCCACCACGCCGGCGCCGAAACCGGCGACTGCGTTGAACAGGTAACCGACCGCCAGCCAGACCAGGCCGGCACCCAGCCAGAGGGTGGCAGCGGCTTGTCGATACGCCAGGGCGATCGCTGCTGCGAGTCCCGCCAATAACCAGATAACCATGGGGATACCTCTACTCAATTCAGGGTACGGCAAACGCCCGGGCAGATCGGAATGACCTGTGACGTAAAGCCACACTACAAACTTGAAAAGATAAATTCAAATTTTGTTTTGAAATTTTTATTTAATGCTTGGGCGAAAAAAATAGCGGCTGAACGGGGTCAGCCTTGCAGGTTAAGCGCAAGGATTCGACATCGGGCGCCAGGGCTACCCATCAATAGACGACAGCGTGGAGCCGGGCAGCAAGATGCGCTGGCTGCCCTTCTCCACGACTGCCCTCGACAACCTTAGAACTTATAGGTTGCCGACAAGCTGACCACATCCCCCGAGGATTCAGCCTCGCCGTCCAACTGCGCCGCACCGAGACGATCAACGTTCTTGGTCTTCAGGTTGACCTTCTGCACGAACTGGTGCGAGTACGCGGCATCCACCGACAGGCCAGGAACAGCCTTGATGTCATAACCGGCACCAAATGCCAGGAAGTAACGGTCACCGTCCGGGATTCGCGGGTCCCGGGTAGAGTTGCGGGTAGGTGTCTGGTCGTAAGCCACACCGGCGCGCAGGGTGAGTTCGTCGGTGGCTTTGTAGTCGCCGCCAATCGAGGTCATCCAGGCGTTTTTGTAGTTGTAGGGAATGGCAACAATGGTGGTGCCCTGGGATTTGAGCGTCAGGTCCTGGAAGGAAGACCATTCAGTCCAGGTAGCACTCACCCCCAACGTCCAGCGGTCGTTGAACTGGTGAACCCAGTCAACCGAAGCGGTAGCCGGGATATCCAGTTGGGTACTGGCGTGGGCACCGTCCGGGAACAGCTTGAGACCTGGGTAGGCGATTTCAACCAGAGTTTCGCCGTTCGGACCGATCGGATTGGTCATCGCGTTACGGCCGACGGCATCTGTATAGATGTTGTATTTGCCGGTCATCTTGTTTTTGATCTTGGCGTGATAGTTCAAGCCAAGTGTGTCTTGCAGCGTCGGCTTCCAAACCACGCCACCAAACCAGCCCACAGAGATGTTATCGACTTTCACGCGCATCAAGGAATGCCCCAGCCCCGTGGGGAGACCCGCGCCGCCAAGTCCTGGAGACACATCCGCAGCGGCCAGCAAATCAACGTTCTGGCTGACGAACCCTTGACTGCGCTGGACGATGGCACCACCACCGACCGAGAACTGATCATTGACCTTGAACGACAGGGAACCGGTCAGACCGATGGTCTCGATTTTGGTATCAACCGCGAAATCCCGCAGTTTGGAGTCTTCGTTCCAAGTGGTTTTCATACCCTGTGGCACGACCTGGCTCAGACCAAAGGCGAAACGGTCGCCCATGGGAATCACCAGAAAGCCCGTCGGCAGCCAAGCGGTGAAACCGCCTTGCCCACCATTGTTAGTGTTGAGGACCGGGTCGCCCGTATTGCCCAGGTCATCCAGTACGGGCGTATTGGTCACCGGGTTGCCCGCGTAGTCATAGGCCTGGCCGGTGTATTTGATCTTGATCCGAGCATAGTCAACGGTCTGCTGCGCGATGGTTGAATCGATAAAGGCCATGGCTGCCGGGTTGTTGTACGCGGCACTGGGGTCATTTTTGAACAGTGAACCACCACCAAACGCACGACCCCATCCTGGCGCGCCGAAGGTCGGTGTGGAGAACCCACCCGCCTGCACTTGCCCCGTGGTCATCAGGCCCCCCAGCAGGGCCAGTCCCAGTAACGTGTGAGCGTGTTGTTTCTTATTGTTCATGCGGTACTCCTTATTATTATTTACACCCGGCCCCTGCCGGTGGGTCGTGTAACCACAGAACGTCTTTCAAAGAACGCCTGTCCTGGAATGGTGTAACGGTGTATCGGTATTCAGGAATGGGTGGTGAGCGAGCCGGTCAGCGTGGCGTTCAACGACACCAAAGTGCAGTAGCCACTCATGGCTTGATTGGTTGCGCTCAACACGTGGGTAGAAACGTCGACGGCAGCTTCAACACAACACTGCCTTTGGTTACGCTGAACGGACCCGGCGGGCTGAAACCCGCCGCAACCGCAATGAATGAGGCAACGCCCAGAGCCGCTGACATCGAACCCAGGCGTGCTGTTTTCACAAGGCTTTGCATTGTCATGTTCCCCAGACAATAAATACCGTATCCAACCGGTGCCTCACACGAGGCACCGGTCTTTCAACGGGGTGATCAGCCCTTTACGGAGTCGCGCTTACGGGTTAACGGTCAGCGTTGGGGCAACAACACTCAGCGAAACCACGGTGCAGTTGCCGGTCAGCGCCTGATTGGCTGCCGAAAGCGTTTTGGTGCCTGGAGTCCAGGTAACAGCGATGGTGGTTGGCCCGCAGTTGGTGGCCGGGATCGAGGTGATCTTGTAGCCGACGTTGGTTACGCTACCGGTGGTACCCGTTGCAGCCGTCAGTACCCAAGGCAGGTTGGTCAGCGTTGGCAGGCCACACAGACCGCCACCGGTCAGGGATGCGCCATTGATCGAGGCCACGCCACCGCTAACGTTGCCGGTAAAGGTGATGCCGCAGGTCACGGCTGCACCGAAGGACGAAGGCGACTTCACGACGATGGTGCCAGCGTTGGTCGAGAACGGACCATCCGGGGAGATGGAAGCCGCGCTGGCCATGGAAGCTGCGCCGAAGCACACTGCGAAAGAAGTTGCACAAACGAGGGTTTTCAAGCTTTTCATTGTTTTTCCTCACATGTTATGGCGAGTCATTTCGCCAGGGGTAATGGCCATGATCGAGAGGTCACGGTGAATCTGCAGAACTTCCCTTTCCAGCCAAATTTCAATTCAATTACCGCTACAAATTCGGGGGTTTTATTCAACAACTTTGAAAGTCGGGGGCATCTTGATCGACACCGTTTTAATCGTGCAGTCCTCGCCAATAGGCACATTGGCAGCTTCTAACTTGCCCGTGGCGTTATCCCAAGTGCCATCGGCGGTAGAGGGTCCGCACTTGCCGCCCAAACCAAAGGCATGCACATCCACGGCGATCTTCGACATCGAGCCGCTCCTGGTATCTTTAGCCACTAATACCCAAGGCAAGTTGATGGCTTCGACCCGGCTGCACTTGAGCCCGCCGTCGAATTCAACTTTGTCGACATTCACCGACGAGCCATCCGCCGCCACTTTGCCGGCGACCTTGATGGTGCAATCCGCGCTGATCAGCGCGCCTTTGGAAAAGCTGATGGGGCCCTGGGCAGTAAACGCGCTGCCGGCAGGTTCGATACGGGCGGCCTGGGCCTGGTGGTAAACGATCAGGCCCAGGGCGGCCAATACAATGTGCGTGGTGAACTTGGCAGGGGTTTGCATGGTGTACGTCCTTCCCTTCATTTTATTTTTGTTCGGGTCAAACAACGTTCTTGCAACTAAGCCGTACTCGAAACCGGTAAAGCCCGGGCGATGAAAACCTGCGCGATACACAGATCCCGAGTACGCCCTACAACTGACTGTTTCGTTAGAAGGGTCTGGTGGTGTTGCTGTACTTCTCCAGGTACTTCAAACGTTGTGAAGGTTGAAGATTGGTCAGGGTGATATCCCCGGCGTAATGATTAAGTACCCGGTGATCCATGCGTCGTCGCCACAAGTACGGCACATACGCCCAGACAATCATGCTGGCATAACCGTATGGAAGTTGCGGCGATTCATCAAAATGACGCAGTGACTGATAACTTCTGGTTGGGTTGGCGTGATGGTCGGAGTGCCGCTGCAGTTGGAACAGAAAGATATTGGTGACAATCCGATTACTGTTCCAGGAATGGCGTGGCGAGCAACGTTCATAACGACCGTTGGGCAACTTCTGGCGTTTCAGGCCGTAGTGCTCGACATAGTTCACCACTTCCAGCAGCGAGAAACCGTAGATGCCCTGGATGATCAGGAATGGAATCACTGCCGCGCCCAGCCAGGCAATCATCGCGCCCCACAACACCACACTGTACATCCAGGCGCTGAGTACGGCGTTCTTCCAGTGCCAGGCCGGCAGGCCGAGTTTGCGCAGGCGTTCACGCTCCAGGTTCCACGCCGAGCGGGCGCTGAACCATACCGAGCGCGGCAGGAAGGCCCAGAAGCTCTCCCCCAACCGCGAACTGGCCGGGTCTTCCGGGGTGGCGACGCGCACGTGGTGGCCACGGTTGTGTTCGGTGTAGAAGTGCCCGTAGAAGGTCGGCGCCAGGGTGATCTTGGCCAGCACGACTTCCAGCAGGCGCGGCTTGTGCCCCAGCTCATGGGCGGTGTTGATGGCGATGCCGGTGGCAGCGCCAGTGGACATTGCCATGCCCAGGTAGGTGAACCAGCTCACCTCGCCATGCAGCTCGGTGCGCGCGGTGATGAACGCGGCGGTTTTCGCCAGCCAGCTCGACGGGTCCAGGGTGGCGGTGGCATGCAACAGGCCGCCATTGATAATCCAGTCGATGCCGCCTGCGGCCAGCCACCCGGTGACCACCAGGGATGAGATGACAAACAGCACGCCGGTGTAGACGATCCAGCGGTAGTAGCTTTGGGATTCGAGGTTGCTGACGGCGGACTCGGGCGGGTTGCTGACGTCTTCACCCAGCAGGCCGTCGATCAGCGGGATCAGGCCGAAGATCACCAGCACACCGACCCACCACAGTTGTTGCACGCCGGTAGTGATGGCCAGGGCGCCAGAGAGAATTGGGGTTGCCAGGGGCATGATGCCGAGCCACCACAGGTGGCGCTTGCCGTCGGTCCAGACGTTCGGGGCAGCCAGGGTCTGATTCATGGCAGCCTCCGCACGACGCAGGTAGGCAGGGAGCAAAAATCAACACTGGACAGGTACACGGAGCGGTGACTGCCCCGAGAATTCAACCATGCGATAAAAGGCGTTTTTTTCATTATTTTATTCGCTCTTAGGCATTTCAAAAATTGTTTCAAATTAGACATTGAAATAATTTTTTTAAATAAATAGCGCGGAATCGTTAGGTCGTCAACTAGTTTCTTGAACCCTTTTGAACGTGACCGGGCAGTCTCTTTTTCAGCCGTTTGGTCAGGTGTCTAGGGCAAGCATTGACGAGTTCGAACCGCGGTTTCAGTCGCACAATTATTTACTCGCCAACGCAAACGGCGGGTGCAACACCGTGGCGCTTTCCGGCGGCCGGACGCGCTTGGCTATCTGCTCGACCATCGCCGCGACACGCTCGGTGGCCGTGATCGGCAACATATGCCCGCGCCCTTCCACCAGCTGCAGCTTCAGGCCCGGCACCAGGCTGGCCAGGGCCTGCCCGTGTTTGCGGAAATCCAGCACCTTGTCCTGCGCGCCATAGATCAGCCCGATCGGCAACGTCAGCTGCGGGTAGCGCTTGACCATGTCCGGCAGGAAATCGTTGACCAGGTTGATCTCGGTGGAGGCGGCATAGAAGTTCTCGGGCCGCATGCCCAACAAGCCGCCACCACGGGTGGCGAAGTCTTCCGGGGCCGGGTCGGGGGCAAACACGCCCTTGACCACCGAGCCTTTGGTCAGCAATCCGATCGGCATGGTCAGGGTGTGCGACATAAAGCGTCGCAGCCATCCCGGGCGTATCGCCAACGACATAAACACCAGCGGCAGCAGGCGCTGGGGATGGGTCAGGGGCGCCACCAGGATCAATCCGGACACCGCGTGGGGATGGTCCAGGGCCAGTGCCAGGGCAATCGCCCCGCCGAGGGAATGCCCCAGCACCAGCGGCTTATCCAGGTCCAGCGTCTGGATAAAGCTGGCGACTTGCCGGGCCTGGCCAGGCAGGTCCGCGGCCGTGCCGGAATGCCGGGTGGAATAACCCGACCCCGGACGATCCACGGTGATCACTCGAAAGTGCTCACGCAATTGGGCAGACAAGGCGTACGTCAAGTTGCGACTGCTGCCCATCAGCCCGTGGATCATCACCAGCGGTGGGCCCTTGCCCTCGTCTACATAATGAAAGCGCTCGCCGTTGATCTCCAGAAAGCGCCCGTTGATCGGAACAGCAGCCTCTATACGCCGTGTCATCCGGGCACTGAAGGCCCACAACACTACGCTTAACCCTACACACACACCCGCAGCGACAACCCACTCGACAGCCATAGCTCGGTCCTCTGCATCCCTGCGTTGCTGGCGGCCCGACCGGTATTGGTCAAGGCCTCAGCCATCGTCCACCCTGGACCTTAACTGTGTGCGTACAAGCTCTCGTCCGTCGGATAAGTCGCACATGAGGAACTGGGTCGTAGCCTAGACGATATTTTCAGGTAGATTATTTAAAATCTTTTTTAAAATAAATAATTCAATTTTCCTTTGCAATGGTGTTCTATCTAAAAAGCCAAAACAAAAATAAGGAGCACATCCGATGTCGACACCCGTAAGGCGCCACCGGCCCACGAGGGACAGCCTATGAATGCCCATGACACCATCGACATCGCCATCATCGGTTCCGGATTTGCCGGGCTGTGCATGGCGATCAAACTCAAGGAAGCCGGGTTTCACGACTTCTTTATTGCCGAACAGGCCGATGCTCTCGGCGGCACCTGGCGGGACAACCACTACCCCGGTTGCGCCTGCGACGTGCAATCCCATGTCTATTCGTTTTCCTTTGCGCCCAACCCGGACTGGACCCGTCAATTTGCGCCACAGGCGGAGATTCGCGCCTACCTGGAGCAGTGCGCCCGGCGCTTCGAACTGGCGCCGTTCCTGCGCTTTGGCATGGGCCTGGAGAAGGCGGTATTTGATGAGGCGCAACAGCGCTGGAGCCTGAGCTTCAGCAATGGCCGCCAGGTGAGTGCGCGGGTGCTGGTGTCGGGAATGGGCGGCCTGTCGCGCCCGGCACTGCCGGATATTCCGGGCCTGGACAGCTTCAAGGGCAAGCGCTTCCACTCCCAGCAGTGGGACCACGAGTATTCATTGAAGGGCAAGCGCGTGGCGGTGATCGGCACCGGCGCCAGTGCCATTCAGTTCGTGCCGCAGATTGCGCCGCAGGTGGCCCACCTGGACCTGTTCCAGCGCACCCCGCCGTGGATCATGCCCAAGCCCGACCGGCCGATTTCACGCTTCGAGCGCTGGGCCTTCAAGCACCTGCCGTTCACCCAGCGCCTGGTACGCGGCGCGTTCTATTGGGCACTGGAAGGCCGCGTGGTGGGCTTTGCCCTGCACCCGCGCCTGATGAAAATGGTGCAGAAAATCGCCGTGCGCCACCTGCACAAACAAGTGGCCCGCCCTTCCCTGCGCAAGACCCTGACGCCGGACTACACCATCGGCTGCAAGCGCGTGCTGATCTCCAACGACTACTACCCGGCCCTGTCCCGCAGCAATGTGCAGGTGGTAACCGACAACGTGCTGCGCATCGAGGCCGACGGGGTGATCACCGCCGACGGCATCAAGCACCCGGCTGACTGCCTCATCTTCGGCACCGGCTTCCAGGCCACCGATCCGCTGCCCCGCAACTGCATCATCGGGCGCCACGGCATCGACCTGATGGACACCTGGCAAGACGGCGCCCACGCCTACCTGGGCACCACGGTGCCGGGTTATCCGAACCTGTTCCTGATCGTCGGCCCCAACACCGGGCTGGGGCATAACTCGATGATTCTGATGATCGAGGCGCAGGTCACCTACATCCTCGATGCCCTGCAGCAAATGCAGCGTCATCGCATCGCCACGGTGGACGTCAAGCCGGCGGTGGAACTGGCCTACAACGCCAGGCTGCAGGAAAAACTCAACGGCACCATCTGGTCCACCGGCGGCTGCAAGAGCTGGTACCTCGACCCACGCACCGGCAAGAACACCACGCTGTGGCCCGGCTCCACCTGGCGTTTCAAGCAGGTCACCCGGCATTTCGCCCTCAAGGACTACGTCGCCAGCCTGGTGCCGATACCGTCCACCGCGCGCCCGGCCGCAACGCCCCACACCACCGCAGAAGGGAGCCTGTCATGAAGTCATTCAACGGCCGCGTGGCGGCCATTACCGGCGCCGCTTCCGGCATGGGCCGCGCCTTGGCCCTGGCGTTGGCGCGTGAAGGCTGCCACCTGGCGCTGGCGGATAAAAACAGCCAGGGCCTGGAGCAGACCGTCGCACTGATCAAGGCCCAGGTGCTTGCACCGGTGCTGGTCACCTCGCAGGTGCTGGACGTTTCCGAGCGCCAGGCCGTGGAAGACTGGGCCGCCCGATGCGCCGCCGAACATGGCCAGATCAACCTGATCTTCAACAACGCCGGCGTCGCGCTGTCGAGCACCGTCGAAGGCGTGGACTACACCGACCTGGAATGGATCGTCGGGATCAACTTCTGGGGCGTGGTGTACGGCACCAAGGCCTTTTTGCCGTACCTCAAGGCCAGCGGCGACGGGCATGTGGTCAACACTTCCAGCGTGTTCGGCCTGTTCGCCCAGCCGGGCATGAGCGGCTACAACGCTACCAAGTTCGCCGTGCGTGGTTTTACCGAGTCCTTGCGCCAGGAACTCGACCTGCAAAAAAGCGGGGTCTCGGCCACCTGCGTGCACCCTGGCGGGATCCGCACCGACATCTGCCGCAGCAGCCGGATCGACGCCAACATGACCGGCTTCCTGATCCACAGCGAACAGCAGGCCCGGGCCGACTTCGAAAAGCTGTTCATCACCGACGCCGACCAGGCCGCCAAAGTGATCCTGCAAGGCGTACGCAAAAACAAACGCCGCGTGCTGATTGGCCGCGACGCCTATTTTCTGGACCTGCTCGCGCGCTGCCTGCCTGCCGCCTATCAAGCGCTGGTGGTGCTCGCCAGCAAACGCATGGCGCCCAAGCAACGCAATGCGCCCTCGCCCGTCCTTGAAACCAACGAAGAGCACCGTCTCTGAACTGGAGTACCGACCATGCTGCCGATTCGCCGCGACCTCCGTTTTGCCCTGCCGGCCGAACGCATCAAGGACTGGCATGAACAAGGCCCGTTCATTACCCACTTTTTCAACGCACTGTCGTTGCTGTTTCCCCAGGGCGAACTGTTCTTCATGGACAGCGTGCGTCACTACCGCCAGCGCATCGAAGACCCGGAGCTGAAGAAAGAAATCCAGGGCTTCATCGGCCAGGAAGCCATGCACAGCCGCGAGCACGTGGCCTACAACGACCTGCTGCAAGCCGCAGGGCTGCCGGCGAATACCCTCGACCGTCGGCTGAAGATGATCCTCGACGCGCAAAAGAAATACCTGCCCGCCTCCTTCAACCTGGCGGTGACCATTGCCCTGGAGCACTACACCGCGATGCTCGCGGAAATCCTCCTCAGCGACCCGTCGCGGTTCGGGGATTCGGTCAAGGGTTACCAGCAGATGTGGTACTGGCATGCCCTGGAAGAAACCGAGCACAAGGCGGTGGCGTTTGATGTGTGGAACAGCGTGATCAAGCCCGGGCCCAAGCGTTATCTGCTGCGCACTTCCACCATGCTCATCACCACGGGGCTGTTCTGGCTGACGATCCTGGACTTTCACCTGCGCCTGTTGTTTGCCGACCGGCGTTCGGGCGGGCATTTGAAGGGCTTCTGGCGGATGCTCAAGTTTCTGTACGGACCCAAGGGCGTGTTCCCGCGCATGGCGCTGCCCTGGTTGCATTACTTCAAGCCCGGGTTCCATCCCTGGGACCACGACAACCGGGCACGCCTGGCGGGCATTGACCGCCTGGTGGAGGAGATCGAGCAGGCCCATAAAGGTTATGGGCCCGCCTGAGTCCGCTTAGCGCTGGGTCGGGATCCGAATATCGCCATCCCGGCACTGGCTCTTGACGCTGCGCGGGCAGCCGGCAAACGCCAGGTCCTTGGTCAGGCACACCCGCACCTCGGTCAGCACGGCACCCTTGCAGATCACCGCAAGGCCATGGTTGCCCATGGCCGGGTTGCTCTCGCGAAACAGCGCTTCGATGTCCCGCGCGCCCAGGCCGCTTCGGACATTGAAGGGCTCAAGCTGCTGCGGGATCTTGACCACGCTGAGCGCTGCATCGGTCTTGTCCAGGTAAGCCGAAGCCTCAAGGCCGCTGCAGGTGCCGTGCTTGGCCCATTCATGCCTGAGCAGTTTGGGCGACGGGAACAGCGTCCTGCCCCGGGCGAAGTCTGCATCCGACAAGCGCGACTGCGGCTCACACGAAGCCGGCCAGCCGCCCTTCGCGTACTGCGGCCACAGCCCATGCAGGACAAAACCGTAGCCCTTGCCCGAACACTGCTGGTCGTCCGGGTGCGTCAGGCAGAAGGTCGGCGACCAGGACAGCGACAACACATAAAAGTCAAACTCCCCGGCCTGCCCCTGGGCCCGTGGTGCTGCTGTCGCGGCCCCGGCCAACGCCAGGCAAAGCACAATCCAGGCTGCTTTCATTTTCATCCGTTCATTCCTTAAAAAGACAAAATCAAAGCACCGCTAGACCGCCAGGTTGGGGTTACGTTGTAGCACCCGGTCCATGACCCGGTCGGTCTTCAACGCCTCGATCGCCAGTGCCGGGTGTTTGCTCTCGCCACGAATATGCGCATTCATCCCCAGCACGTGATGCCACTGGATATGTGCATGGTTGGGCACCTCCAGCACCTCGCTGGTCTCGCCCTCAAGCCGCAACGGCGCCTCATCGAACACCGAAAACGTGATGCGGCCCTTGCTGCCGATCATCTCCACCCGGTCTTCGCGCCGGTCGGCGACAAAGTTCCAGCAGCCCATGCCCAGCGCGCCCGAGGCGAACGTCCAGCAGGCGGTGACGGCATCTTCGGCGGCGTAGCGCCCGGCCTGGCGCGCGGTAAACCCGGCCACATCGACGATATCCCCGACCAGGTACTGGAACAGGTCAAAACCGTGGCTGGCCAGGTCGGCAAAATACCCGCCGCCGGCAATCGCCGGGTCGGTGCGCCAGTTGGCACTGCTGGCATCGTCTTCCGAAGGCGGCTTGCACAGGGTCCAGGTCAGATGACGCAATTCGCCGATGCGCCCGTCCTGCAGCCAGTCCCGCACCTGCTGGAAGCGTGGCAGGGAACGCCGGTAATAGGAGACAAACAGGTGCAGCCCGGCCTGTTCGAAGGTGCGTTGCATCAGCGCGCTTTGCTCGGCATTCAGGGACATGGGCTTCTCGACGCAGCAATGCTTGCCGGCAGCGGCCACCATCAGGCTGTATTCGAGGTGGCTGTCGGGCGGTGTGGCGATGTAGACCGCCTCCACTTCCGGGTCGTCGATCAGCGCCTGGGCGTCAGTGTAGAAACGGGCAATGCCGTGGCGTGCCGCATAATCGCGCACGGCCTCCTCGCGCCGCCCCATCACGGCCACCAGCGCAGAACCTGGCGCTTTGTAGAAGGCGGGTCCACTCTTGAGTTCAGTGACATCGCCACAGCCGATCATGCCCCAGCGTACGGTGTTCATCTGCATCTCCTTCAGGTGAGTTTTTTTCGATGGGGCAGTATCGGTGTTTTCCGGCCCCCTCTCCACCCTGCCGGATAAAGACTGAGCATGACAATTGCATTACACTTTTATGACAATCATCCAGCTGCGGGGGCACAGACGATGAAAATAAGGGCCACGGTGATTTGCGAGCACGACGGGCACATCCTGTTCGTGCGTAAAGCCCGATCGAAATGGGCATTGCCCGGCGGCAAGGTCGAGCGCCATGAGCGCCCGGCAGGTGCTGCCGCACGAGAACTGGAAGAGGAAACCGGGCTGAACGTGGACGGTTTGCTGTTATTGCAGGAGCTGAAGGCCAGCGACACCCTGCACCATGTGTTCGAGGCGTCGGTGGTGAATATCGAAGATGCCCGGCCCCTGAGTGAAATCAAGGAATGCCAGTGGCATCCCTACAGTCGCCTGGATGACCTGGACACCACCCAGGCCACCCAGAAAATCGTCAAATCCTTCCTGCGCCGTCTCTAAGGCGCCGCCAGTTCCGGGCTTTGCCCGCTGCACAACAACGCCTGTCTTACCAGACCATTGGCTTTCTGCCGTTCGACAAAGGATTTGACGAACGCGGCAGCGGCTGCGTGCGCTACCGGTACCGCGACCGCCTGGCTGATGCTCATGAAGTCATCCTCCAGCAGGCGCCAGCGCTCATCCAGCCGGGTTCGCAGGTAATCCCGAACCCCGGCCGCGGCGTTCAGGCCTTGCTCGATAAACAGGTCTACGGCACCCGCCGAGGTCGGCGCGCGTACCAGTTCGGCATGCTGCACCGTGCGGCTCAGGTACAGGTCATACGCGGCACCCTGGCCGACGGCGATGCGTTGGCCCGGAGCATCGAGTTGGGTCACGCTGCCCAGGGGTGAATCCACCGCCACCAGGTACGTACCCTTGATGATCACGTAGGGCGCGCTGAAGGCGATTTCCTGCTCGCGCACCGGTTCGATGGCCAGGAATGCCACGCGCCAGCGGTCATCGCCCAGCGCGGCGAAGACCTTGCCCGCCGCATCAAAAGTGATCAACTCAAGGTCGACCGCCAACTCATCGGCCAGGGCCCTGGCCAGCGCCACCGACACGCCCTGGGGCTGGCCGTCCTCGCCGCGCTGGGCCAGCACCGGGTTGCCAAAGTTGATGGCAGCCCTGAGCACACCCTCGGGGGCCAGTTGTTGCAGTACCTGCGGGTCAATCATTACGCGCTCCTTGAACGGTTCTTTGCACGGTCTTGCGAATGACGAAGGGCAAGACGCCGCCGTGTTCAAGGTAACCAACCTCCTGCAACGAGTCGAGGCGCAAGGTCAGGGTGGTACGCGTGGTTTCACCGGTGGCGCGGTCAATCTGCAAGGTGATCGGGTTCTCGCCGACCTGCAACGCGTCCAGGCCGAGGAAGCTCAGGGACTCACTGCCGTCGAGGTTCAAGTCCTGCACCGATGCGCCTTCGTCGAACACCAGCGGCAACACGCCCATGCCGATCAGGTTACTGCGATGGATTCGCTCGATGCTGCGGGCCACCACCACCTTGATCCCCAGCAGGGTCAGGACCTTCGCTGCCCAGTCGCGGCTGGAGCCGGCACCGTAGTTGATCCCGGCGAACAACACGGTGGGTGTACCGGCGTAGCTTTGCGCGGCGAGGTACAGCGGCAGGTAGTCGCTGCGGTCGGCATTCCAGGCCCAGACACCCTGGCGCGGGGGCTGGTCGCAGGACAGCAGATTGTTCAGGCGCGGGTTGGTAAACGCGCCGCGCACCATCACTTCGTGGTTGCTGCGCCGGGTCGAATACTGGTTGAGGTCCGCCAGCGCTTCACCGCGCTCCCGCAGCCAGTGCCCGGCCAGGCTGTCGGCCGGAATCGTGCCAGCCGGGGAGATATGGTCGGTGGTGACGTTATCCCCCAGCACCACCAAAGCCCGGGCGTTGCTGATGGCCAAGGACGCGGCCGGCACCGGCGTTACCCCGGCAAGGTACTGCGGGCGGCGCAGGTAAGTGGAGGCCGGGTGCCAGGCAAACTGCACGCTGGCGTCGGCTTCCAGCGCCTGCCAATGGTGAGTGCCTTGCCACAGCAGTGCCTGGCGCTGGTGAAACAGCGCCGGGCGCACCACCGCCGCCACTTGCGCGGCCACCTCGGCTTCGCTGGGCATCAACTCATGCAGGAACACCGGCTGGCCGTGGGCATCCATCGCCAGCGGCTGGGCCGACAGGTCGGTGTCGATGCTGCCGGCAATCGCATAGGCCACGCACAACGCGGGCGAAGCAAGGTAGCCGGCAGGGACTTTCGGGTTGACCCGGCCTTCGAAATTGCGGTTGCCCGAGAGCACCACCACGCCTTTCAAGCCCTGCTCGGCGAAGGTCTCGACATGGCGTTCGAGGCTGCCGGAATTACCGATGCAGGTCATGCAGCCAAAGCCCGCCAGGTCGAAACCCAGCGCGGCGAAATCCTCCAGCAAGCCGGCGGCTTCCAGGTAATCGGCCACCACCCGTGAGCCTGGCGACAGCGACGTCTTGACCCACGGTTTGCGCGTCAGCCCACGGGCGCGGGCGTTGCGGGCGAAGAGCCCGGCCTGGATCATCTGCGCCGGGTTGGCGGTGTTGGTGCAACTGGTGATGGCCGACATCACCACCGCGCCATGGGTGATCGGCACCTGGAATGACGGCTCGAAGAAATCCTGCTTTTGCGCGCTTACATGCTGATGAAACGACGCCCCGGCCTGGGCCAGGGACTGGCGCTGATGGGGCTGATGCGGGCCGGCGACACTCGGTTCAACCTGCGCCAGATCCAGCTCGATCAACTCATCGAACACCGGCTCGGGATCGTCGTCCCGGCGCCACAGAGATTGCGCCGACATGTAGGCCGAGACCTTGTTGATCAAGGCCTGCGGGCGCGCACTCAGGGTCAGGTACGCCAGCGTCTCGTCATCAAACGGGAAAAACACCACGGTCGCACCGTATTCCGGCGCCATGTTCGCCACGGTGCCCCGCGCCGCCCAACTCAGGGACGCCAGGCCCGGTCCGGTGAACTCGACAAACTTGCCGACCATGCTGCGCCGGCGCAGCAGTTCAGTCACCGTCAGTGCCAGGTCAGTGGCCGTCACGCCGTCGCGCAACGCATTGGTGACGCGAATGCCCACCACCTGCGGATAAGGAATCGGCACCGGTTCGCCGAGCATCGCCGCCTGCCCTTCCAGCCCGCCAACGCCCCAGCCCAGCACGCCGATGGCATTGATCATCGGCGTGTGGCTGTCGGTGGCGACCATGCAGTCGGGGTGCAACAGCACGTGGCCGTTGCGCGGCGCGCTTTCCCACACCACCTGGGCGATGGACTCCATGTTCATCTGGTGGATGATCCCGGTGCCCGGCGGGATCACCTTGAAGTTATCCAGGCTGGCCTGGGCCCACTTGATAAAACGGTAGCGCTCGCTGTTGCGGCGAAAATCGATGTCTAGGTTGGCATCCACCGCGCCCGCCTCGGCGTAGTGCTCGACGATCACCGAATGGTCGATGGTCAGCACCGCCGGGATCGAGGGGTTCACCGCCCGGGGATCACCGCCCAGTTCGGCCACCACATCGCGCATGCCGGCGAAATCCGCCAGGGCCGGCAGGCACGTGGTGTCGTGGAACATCAGCCGGTTGGGCTGGAACGGCACCTCGCAATCCGGCCCTTCGCCGATGGCCCGCGCCGCTACCTGTGGCAACGAAGCCGGGGCGCAGCGGGCAATGTTTTCCAGGAGAATGCGCACGGAATACGGCAGGCGCTGCAGTTGCGTCGGGGTCAGCAACTGGTGCAGGTCGATCCAGGCAAAGCGCTGGCCGTCGATGTCGAGGTGACTGAGATACTCACTCATAGCTGTTTGAATACCCGCTCGATACGCTCAAGGCCCCAGTCCAGTTCTTCGCGGGTAATGGACAACGGCGGTGCGATGCGCAGTACGTTTTCGTGGGTTTCCTTGGTCAGCAGCCCTTCGGCCAGCAGCGCTTCGCAGATGGGCCGCGCATCGCGGTCCAGTTCCACGCCGACCCACAAGCCACGCCCGCGAATCTCGCGGATGGCCGGCGAGTGCATGGCCTTCAGGCGCTCCACCAGGTAGTGGCCCAGTTGCGCGCTGTTATTGATCAAGCCCTCCTCTTCCAGCACCTTCAACGCTTCCAGGCCAATGGCCGCCGCCAACGGGTTGCCGCCGAAGGTCGAGCCGTGGCTGCCGGCGTCGAACAGGTCCATGATCGAATGATCAGCGACGAACGCCGACACCGGCATGATCCCGCCGCCCAGGGCTTTGCCGAGGATCAATGCATCGGGGCGAATGCCTTCGTGCTGGAAGGCAAACCACTTGCCGGTACGGCCCAGGCCGGACTGGATCTCATCGAGGATCAGCAAGGTGTTGGTCTGGTCGCACAGCTGGCGCAGTTCCCGCAGGAAACCTGCGGGCGGCACGCGAATGCCGGCCTCGCCCTGGATCGGCTCGATCAGCACCGCGCAGGTGTCGGCGGTAATGGCCTGGCGGAAACTCTCGATGTCACCGAAGCGCGCCTCGGTGAAACCGTTGCAGAATGGGCCGAAGTCGGCCTTGTAGTCCGCCTCCGACGAGAAGCCGACGATGGTCGAGGTGCGGCCGTGGAAATTGTTGTCGGCCACCACGATGTTGGCCTGATTGGCCGGGATGCCCTTGATCCGGTAGCCCCAGCGTCGCGCCGCCTTGATCGCGGTTTCCACAGCTTCGGCGCCACTGTTCATCGGCAGGGCCGAGTCGAAGCCCGTGATGCGGCACAAGGTCTTGAGGAAGTTGCCCAAGGGTTCGCTGTAGAACGCCCGGGACACCACGCTGATCTTGTCGATCTGCGCCACGGCGGCGGCGCGGATGCGCGGGTGGACATGGCCGTGGCTGACGGCGGAATAGGCCGACATCATGTCCAGGTAGCGCTTGTCATCATCGCCAATGGCCCAGACGCCCTCGCCCTTGACGATCACCACCGGCAAGGGGGAATAGTTGTGGGCGCAGAATTGGTTTTCGAGGGTGATTGCCGGGTTGGGGTGCATGGTGGGGATGTCCTGCCG
>NZ_JACAOM010000098.1:0-47423 GCF_013386245.1 Pseudomonas sp. 21615526
GCTCCCACAGTTGATCTCCACACCCTTCAAGATCAGGGTTTAAAAGTCATAACTGAGCCGCGTGTAGTAAAACGCCCCTTCCGGCGCCGTCGGCGACAGGTAGCTGTATTGCTGGCCCGGGGTCTGGCGCAAACGGGTGTTGTAGTCGTCAGGCTTGCTGTCGAACAGGTTGTTGACGCCCACCGACACCCGCAGTTGTTTGGTGAAGGCGTAGTTCACGTCCAGGTCGGTGGTCCATTGCGCACTGAAGGTCTGGTCGTACTGGGCGTTGGCTTCGCTGGACGCATATTTGCGGTACTTGCCGTAACGGGTTTCGTTGAGGGCAATGGTCCATTGGTTGAGCTTGTGGACCGCGCCAAACACCAGCTTGTCTTCCGGGTAACCGTGCTCCAGGAAGCCACGGGATTCACGGGTCAGCACTTCGAAGCCGTTGGGGTTTTCGTGGACCTTTTCGATAGTGGTGCGGGCCTTGGTGTAGCCCGCCGACAGGTTCAGGTTGCCGAACTGCTCAAGGTCCAGGTTGTACTTGCCCACGATGTCGACGCCACGGGTGCGGGTGTCGGCGGCGTTGGTCATGAACTGCGCCCAGGAGTACTGGCCGTAGCCGGCGTCCTTGAGGATCTGCTCGGCCAGCGGCCCGGAAATGCCACCGCTGAACAGCAGGCGGTCACGAATCGAGATCTGGTAGGCGTCGATGGTCAGCGAGGCCTGGTCGGTTGGGCGCAGCACCAGGCCCAGGGAGAAGTTGGTGGACTTCTCGGGCTTCAGCGGCTGCGCACCGAGGGCACGGGCGGCCGGGTTGTCGGCCGGCAGCATGCGGGTCAGCACCGGGTTGCCGTTGGCGTCGAGGTTGGTGGTGGTGGTCCAGGAGGTGCCGATCTGGCCCAGGCTGGGCGCGTGGTAGGCATTGTTGACCGTGGCCCGCAGGCCGACTTTCGGGGTGAAGTCATAGCGCGCCGAGAGTTTGCCGGTGGTGGCTGAACCGAAGTCCGAGTAGTGCTCGGTACGCCCGGCAATGCCCACCTGGAGCTTGTCGGTGACCTGGTTTTCCAGGCCGAAATACACGCCGCCCACATCACGCTTGAAGGTGCCGGCGTCATCCGGGGTCAGGCCCGAAGCCTGCACCGCGCCAACCTGCACGCCGTCGATGCCACCGTAGGAATAGGAATCGTAGTCGCCGGCCTCCAGCCGGTATTGCTCATGCCGGTAGGCGACGCCCGCTGAAACGGTGAGTGGATGGCTCGACCAGTCGACGTTCAGATCCTTGGCGTAATCCAGGGTGATGTTGGTCTGGTCGTTGACCAAGGTGGCGACGTTGAACTTGGTCGGGCTGTTGATCCCGTAGCTCGGGTTGACGGTGTTGAAAGCCAGTTCGTCGTGCTCGTCGCGGCCATAGGTGGCGCTCAAATCGAAGCGGCCGATGCTCTCGTCTTCATAGCGGGTGCCGACGGTGACGGCGCCGTCTTCATAGCGATAGCGGTATTTCGGGATGGTGCCGTTGGGGTAGATCCCGGCCACGTTGTTCGGGCTGCTGGCCAGCAGCGGCGGCGTGTTGTTTACCGAAGTGTCCTGGCCGAAGGTGGCGAAACTGTAGAGGCGCCATTGGTCGTTCAGGCCGATTTCGGCGTTGGCCGCCAGGTTGTATTTGTCGCGCCCGGCACCGCCCCAGCGCGGGTCTTGTACCTGGCCGTCGGCGACGTATTTGTCGCCGATGTCATCGGGTTTGTTGTTCAGGGTGTTGAAGCTCAGGGTCAGGAAACCATCCCCCGGCAAGCCGATGCCGTACCAGCCATCGGTGGTTTTGCTGAAGCCGTCGCCCTGGGCGTATTTGCCCAGTTGGGTGTTGATGCCGCCACCGCTGTCGCGCTCCTTGAGCACGATGTTGACCACCCCCGCCACCGCGTCCGAACCGTATTGCGCCGAGGCACCGTCGCGCAGCACTTCGACGTGGTCGATGGCGCTGATGGGGATCATGTCGAGGTCCACCGGCTGCGCGCCAATGAACGGCACGCCACCGGAAATGTTCACCACCGCCGAGGTGTGCCGGCGCTTGCCGTTGATCAGCACCAGGGTCTGGTCCGGGGACAAGCCGCGCAGGGAGGCGCCTTTCGGATCCTGGCCGCGGGTGGCGCTGTTGTTCTGTGGAAAGTTGAACGAGGGCAGCAGTTGGAACAGCGCCTGGTTAAGGCTGGTGGCGCCGGTTTGCTTGAGTTCCTCGGCGTTTATCACATCCACCGGGGCGCTGCTGGTCAGGGCCGTGGCGTCGCTGCGACGGGTACCGATGGCGACCACACGGTCGAGGGTCGGCGCCTGGGCTTCGGCGGTTTGCGCCTTGATGCTGTTGCTGGCAGGCGCGACTTTGGCGCCTTCCTTGATGATGAATGCACCGTCCGGGCTGACCTGGACTTGCAGGCCGGTGCCCTTGAGCGCGGCGTCTACCGCCTGTTGCGCCGACAGCGAACCGTCGACCCGCGCCGAGGAATAGTTGCCCAATTGTGGCGTGAAGGAAATCACCTGGCCGCTCTGGCGGCTGATGTTCAGCAGCACTTCATCCAGCGGGCCGGGCGCGATGTGGTAGACCTGCCGCGCCTCTTCGGCGCTGGCAGCGAAAGACAGGAACAGACTGGCCAACGGCACCAGGGCAAAGGTTCGAAGCGGTGTACGGTTGAATGGGCTCACGTTGGCTCCCCCCAAGGAAACTCCTGAGCGCTGCTCCCCGCAGCGCTTACGGGAGTGATGTGGGATGGCCGGGGGAAAACTTGCAGATCGTTTGGTTATGGCGTTAGAACCGACATTCGGAAACGACGCGGTCAACTGTGGGAGCTGTCGAGCTTTAGCGAGGCTGCGATGGTATCGCTGCGGTACATCTGAGAGGCCGAGGTGCTCGCATCGCAGGCAAGCCAGCTCCCACATTGACCGAGGTGAACCGTTTTCAGGTGGCACTGACGGTCACCCACAACCCGGTCCGGCGGGTGATGTGGATCGGCAGGGTGCGTGCCAGGGTGTCGAGGATCTGGTCGGGATTGTCGAGGCGGTACAGGCCGCTGACCCGCAACCCTGCCACCGCCGGATCGAGGCGCAGCACACCGTTGTGATACGGGCGCAGTGCGTCGATCACTTCCACCAGCGGGCGGTCGCGCACTTGCAGGAAACCGTCGATCCACGCCGTCGCCCCCGAGGAACTGGCCAGCACCGGGCCGAAGCCGAAGCGGTCATAAGTCACCTCGTGCCCGGCCTCCAGTTGCAGGCGTTCACCGTTCTGGCCGTCGATCTCCAGGGCACCGTTGAGCGCCACCACATGGCCCTGCCCTTCGCGCTCGCGCAGCAACAGGCGATTGCCCAAGGCATGCAGTCGAGCTTGATCGGTCTGGATGAAAAACGGTCGGTTGCTGTCCCTGGCAATCTTCACCAGCAACTCGCCATCGCGCAGGCGCACCACGCGGTGTTGCGGGTCGAACTGGATGTCGGCGGCACTGCGGGCGTTGAGCAGTAACTCGCTGCCATCAGCCAGCGCTACAGTGCGCCGTTCGCCGGTGCCGGTGCGGATATCGGCGGTCAAATCCTCCACCACCGGCCGGGCCAGCCAACCGGCGCCCAGCATCAGACCAGCGCCCACCAGGGCACCGCGCAATACGGTGCGGCGGCTGGATGGCGCGTCCAGTGCCTGCTGCAATACCTTGCCGCTGACGCCTTGGGCCTGCGGAATTTGAAACACACCGAGGCGGGTTTCCAGTTGTTGGCACAAGGCTTCGTGACGCGGGTCTGCGGCGCGCCACTGATGGTAACGCTGCCAGTCGGCGGCACTCGCCTCGCCGGAGCGCAGCAACACCACCCAGCGAGTGGCGCTGTCGATCAGGTCGTCGCTCATTCCAGGCACAGCCGCAGGCAGCGGTTGACGGCACGGGTCATGTAGTCGCTGACCGAGCGTTGGGAAATGCCCAGCTCGGCCGCGATTTCCGGGTAGGTCAGGCCATTGAGTTGCGACAGCAGAAAGGTCGCCTTGACCTTGGCCGGCAAGCCGTCGAGCAACTGGTCGATGGCCTGCAGGGCTTCGAGCATCTGCGCCAAATCCTCAGGGGATGGCGCGGGAGAGGTTTCGTCCTGGTCGAGGGCGTCGAGGTAAGCGCGCTCCAAGTCACGGCGACGCCACAGCTGGTACATCAGGCGTTGGGCAATGGTGGTGAGCAAGGCGCGTGGCTGGCGGATCGGCGCCACGCCCGGGGAACTCAGGAGCTGGACGAAGGTGTCGGCGGCGATGTCTTCGGCGTGGGCACGGGAATCGAGATGGCGGTGCAAACGGCCGCACAGCCAGTCGTAATGACTGCGGAATAATCCGCCCACGTAATCGCTGTGAGAAGTGTCGGCGCCGGACATAGTGGCTCCATCTGAGTAGGTTGCGCGTTATGTCCGGTGTTCCGGTGGAGCGATCCTAGCAAGGCTGCTTATTCTTTAATAATATTTAAAAGGTATTTTTATATAACCGATCGTTCACACGCTCTGCGTGGGAATGCCGCCTTGGACGCTCTGCGTCTGCTTTGAAATGGTGATGCAGAGCGTCACAGGATGCATTCCCACGCGGAGCGTGGGAACGATCATTGGAGGCGTGGATAACCCAAGGCTTCAGCCTGCTGCCGGTAATCCAGCAGCACCTGGTAATCCGCTTCGGTGGCGGGCAGCACTTCGTGTACGCCGAGGGTTTGCACCACTTCGGGCAGATCCTGCAAGGCCAGGTTCATGACCTCCCGCAGGTGTTCACTTGAGCCCGGCGCGCTGATGTAAGGCAGCGTCGGGCTGGGCGCGCTGCGGGTGACGATCCTCAGCCCGGCCACTTCCTCTGGGGCAAAACGGGCGAGGTAGTCGTAGGTCACGCTGTCGATGGCGGCAAGGTCGGCGCGGTTTTCCCGCAGCCAGCGCAGGCTTTCGCGATGGGCGCCGCTGATGCCGACTTCGGCAAAGAACCGACCGCCCTGCTGCAGCGGCGCCAGGCGTTCGCGCAGCAGGTTCATGCCGCTGTTGGAGTCATGGCCGTTGATCACGCCGCGGCTGTCTTGGAAGTCCGCCAAGGCAACGCGGGGATTGTCGTCGCGGGTCAGCAGCAGGCTGCAATGCTGGCCGCCGCTGCTGTGGGGCAGTTCGTAGCGCGGGCGGCCAATCACCTGGACTTGCCCGCGCAGCTCGGTCATCAGCGGGTAGCCGCAGGTTTGCGTCAGCAGCAATTGCGGGGCGCGCCACAGGCTGCGCAGGTCGAGATGATCAGCCTTGCGGCGGGTCGCGCCCAGGCGCTCAAGGATGCGCGAAAGCCAGCGCTCATTGGCCTGTTGCACCTGCTGCGGCGCCACGTACATCAGCAGTTCGGCGTAGCGGTCACTCATGGTCGTCTCTCAAGCAAAGGGGTGCCGTGGGCTGTCGATGGCCTTGAGCCCGTGACGGCCGATCAACTGGCCGTAACCCTGCACTAGGAACCCGCCGCTGCGCGCCACCCATTGTTCGCGGCGCGCGCGGTACACGGTGGGCAGCAAATACCACGGCAGCTTCGGCAAGTCGTGATGCACCAGGTGCAGGTTATTGTTGAGGAACAGCCAGGTCCACGGCCAGGCGGCTTCGTTAAGCACCGTGCGCTGTTCCGGTTGTGGGTGCGGGCGATGCTCATAGTAGGAACGGATCGCCGCCACCGACAAGGCCGGCACGCTGACCAGCGCCACGTAGTGCCACACCGGCAGCACGCTGTAGTGGGCGATGAAGGTCAACATCAGCACGGTCACGGTGCCATGGCTCAGCCACATCAGCCACGCCTGGCGCTGGCCTTCGCGCAGGCGTCTGACCTCGTTGCGCGCCAGCTTCCACAGCGCCAGCGGCGAACCCAACAGGAAGCGCCCCAGGACGGTCTTGGTCAGCCAATGCAAGGTGCGCTCGAACAGTGAACTGTCGTCCCACTGCCGCTGATTCAGGTAGCGGCTTTCCGGGTCGACACCGGGCACCGTCAGGTCTTCGTCGTTGTGGTGCACCAGGTGGCAGTTGCGGTACAGGGTGTAGGGGTACCAGACGGCAAACGGTGCGTAGCCGAGGAGTTTGTTCAAAGCAGTGAAGCGTGTGGGATGGCCGTGCAGCAGTTCGTGTTGCAGGGACATCCACAGCGTCACGAGCGGGATCAACAGTGCGGTACTCAGCCACAGGCCAAGCCAGCGGCTGGCGAGGATCACCGCAAACCAGCCGGCATAGACGCCGATCAACAGCAGCCAGGTCGGCCACTCGGTGCGGGCGGTAAAGGTCTGGGCCAGGGCTTCGATTTCCCGGCGCTGGGTTTCATCAAGGTAGTTGGACATCGGCAGCTCAGGGCAGGCGTGGCCGACGAAAAAGTCGGCTTCATCCTGCTCTGTGCAATGGGGCGGGAAAATCTTGCAGATCGTTTGGTGCTTAGCTTAGAACTTAATGACCGAACAGGTTGCTGTCGGTTTTCTTGGCCTTTTTCTCAGCGCGTTTTTCATCGGCGGTCTTTGCCGGTTTTTTCTTGTCAGCTTTCTTGGAATTCAGACCTTTGGCCATGATGCGTGCTCCACTTACAGGGGATGTAACACTGGGTATAACACCGATTGCCCAACAGAAGGCGCTTTGCCCGACTTATAATCTGCACCCCCTGGATTCGCGTGTTTGAAAACCATGCCCGAGTTGCACATTGACCGACTGGCAGAGCCGTTGTGGCCGCTGCTGAACAAGTTCTATCGCAGCCATAACTCACCGATGAAGGCCCTCAAGGGTGGCCAGTTGTGGGTGGCCAAGGGCAGCGAGATTGTCGCGGGCCTGTGCCTGACGCCGGTGGTGGGTGGGCAGTGGTTGACCGGGCTGTTTGTCGACCCGGCGCTGCGTGGCCAGGGGCTGGCGGCGCAATTGATTCGCGCCTCGGTCGCAAGCGTTGAAGGCACGGTGTGGCTGCTGTGCCATCCGGACCTGGAAGGCTTTTATCAACGCCTGGGTTTTACCCAGGACACGTTGCTGCCGCAGTCCTTGTCGGAGCGCCTGGTGCGCTACAAACGCAACAAGCCGATGATCGCCATGGGCTTAGAACCGTTGGTGAGGTCGTCCTTCAATAAAGTGTGATCAGCCGTTGTGGGCCCCATGCTAGCCTCGGCGGCACCAGCGGCCCATTACAGGATGATCATGAAAGCGACCCTTGCAGCCTTATCCCTTGCAGCTCTCCTCGCCCCGGCCTTGAGCCAGGCAGCCGAAGCGCCGGTTTCCGCCGAGCAGTATGCAACCGTGCTCGCCGGCAGTTGGCGCGTGCCGGCCAACAGCGCGCGTGATGTGTATCGTCACCCGCAGCAGACCCTGGAGTTCTTTGGCCTGCGGGCCAACCAGACCCTGATCGAAATCACCCCCGGTGGTGGCTGGTACAGCGAGCTGCTGGCGCCGCTGCTTAAGGATAACGGCCACTACATCGCTGCCGTGCAGGCGCCGAACAGCAGTGCCTACGCGCGTACATCAGAAGAAAACCTGAAAAAGAAATTCGCCGCAGACCCGGTGCATTATTCCAAGGCCGGCTTCGCCGAGTTCGACCCCAAGGCTCCGGTGCTGGGCAAGCCTGGCTCGGCCGACACCGTGCTGACCTTTCGCAACGTGCATAACTGGGTGATGGCGGATACGGCGCCGGCGATGTTCGAGGCGTTCTTCAAGGTGTTGAAACCGGGCGGCGTGCTGGGGGTGGTGGATCACCGGGCCAAGGACGGGGCATCGCTGGAAGACATCAAGCACAGCGGTTACCTGACCACCGCGTATGTGGTGAAACTGGCGACGGATGCGGGGTTCAAGCTTGAGGGGCAGAGCGAGGTGAATGCCAACCCGAAAGATACCAAGGACTACCCGGATGGGGTCTGGACCTTGCCGCCGGCGTTGACGTTGGGGGAAAAGGACAAGGCGAAGTATGTGGCGATTGGTGAGTCGGACCGGATGACGTTGCGGTTTGTGAAGCCCGCAAAATAAGCTGAATGCACGCAGAACAAATGTGGGAGCGGGCTTGCTCGCGAATGCGGTGGATCAGTCTATATCTTCGGTGACTGGCACTCCGCTTTCGCGAGCAAGCCCGCTCCCACAGTTTGAGGTGTGTTTTGCCTGAGGGTTATTCGTCTGCCGTAGGATCCATATCCGGGAACATCACTTCGATAAACCCGAACTTGCTGAAATCGGTAATCCGCGACGGGTACAGCCGGCCGATCAGGTGATCGCACTCGTGCTGTACCACCCGCGCGTGAAAGCCTTCGGCAATCCGCACAATCGGCTCGCCCTTGGGGTCAAACCCTTCGTAGCGAATCTGCTGGTAACGGTCCACTGCCCCACGCAAACCAGGCACCGACAGGCACCCTTCATAACCTTCTTCCAGCACCGGGCTGAGCGGCGTGATCAGCGGGTTGATGAGGATGGTCTGGGGCACGGCGGGCGCGTCCGGGTAGCGTTCGCTGCTCTCGAAACCGAAGATCACCAGTTGCAGGTCCACTCCAATCTGCGGTGCGGCCAGGCCGACGCCGCCGACGTGTTCCATGGTCTGGAACATGTCATCAATCAACTGCCACAGCTCGGGGCTGTCGAACATTTCCGGCGGAACCGGCGGGGCAATGCGCAGCAGGCGCTCATCGCCCATTTTCAGGATTTCACGGATCATCGATCAGACTTCATCGGTAGTGGGCTTTAGGGAAGGGTCGCGGCCAAGGCCTGAGACATGCTTTTTTTCGTCGTGCTCGCCAAAGTCCTTTTCACCAGGATCCTTGCCTTCGGCCGACATGTGTTCGATCACCGCATTCATCTCCGCCCCCAGCAACAGCACGGCAGCCGAGATGTAGAAGTACAACAGCAGCACAATGATCGCGCCGATACTGCCATACATGGCGTTGTAGTCGGCAAAGGTTTTGACGTAGTAGCCAAAACCCAGGGAAGCGACGATCCAGACCACCACCGCCAGGACCGATCCCGGGGTGATAAAGCGAAACTTCTGCTTCACGTCAGGCATCACGTAGTACATCAACGCCACGGAGAACATCAACAGGATGACGATCAGCGGCCAACGCAGGATGGTCCACAGCGTGACCACGAATTCCTGCATGCCGATCTGCCCCGCCAGCCATTCCATTACCTGCGGCCCGAGCACCATCAAGGCGGCGGCGGCCAACAGCATGCCGGCGAAGCCTACGGTGTAGAAAATCGACAGCGGGAAGCGCTTCCAGATCGGTCGGCCTTCCACCACGTCATAGGCGGCATTCATCGCACTCATCATCAGGCGCACACCCGCCGAGGCGGTGTACAGCGCGATCACGATACCCACCGACAACAGGCCACCCTTGGATTGCTGCAACTGGTCGATCACCGGGTTGACCTGCTCCAGGGCCTGGGGCGGCAATACCAGTTCCGATTGCATGCGCAGCCAGGTGAAGAAGTCCGGCAGGTGCAGGAAACCGATCAGGGCAATCAGGAACAGCAGGAAGGGAAACAGCGAGAACAGCATCTGGTAGGCCAGCGCCGAGGCGTACGTAGGCATCTCGTCATCGAGGAACTCTGTGACAGTGCGCACCAGCACTTTGTGCAGGGGCAAGCCTTGTAATACCGGAAAAATCATAGCGTCTCCTTTCGCCGCAAAAAGTTGAGTTCGTGGGCGACTCAGGGGCCGTTTTCTACATCAAGGTAGCTTATTTGGCGACCTTGAAACAATTTCCAAACTTTAATCACTGCAGGTGACACAAAAACGGCCATCCGTGGATGGCCGTCGGGCTGCTGGAGTGCAGGCAGCCAGGTCGGGACTATTTGACCGCTTTCTTTACTGCGTCCTTGGTGTCGCCGACTGCTTTTTGCACTTCACCTTTCTTTTCCTGAACCACGCCTTCAGCCCGCAACTTGTCGTTGCCGGTGACTTTGCCAACACCTTGCTTGATGTTGCCTACGGCTTCGTTCGCCAAACCTTTTGCCTTATCCGATGTGCTACTCATGGTATTTCTCCTGGGAACAATCAAGGATTTTGGTCACTACGTAATCGTTGACCCTTGGCCTTTCCAGAGAGTTTCAATTATTTTTTCAGCGGCATTTCATCGCGCCGTACAGGTTTGGCTTTATGTTTTGCGGCCAACCCACGAGAATGCCGGGCACATCCAGGCGCAAGCGCTGGGTAACAGATCCCGTAGGAAGGTTATGAAACTCAATAAAGCACAGGCCATTGCCCGCAGAAACCAGGAACTGGGCGGTGCCGTACTCGGTGTCAACAACTGCCACTTCACCGACCTGGACCGCAAACGCAACATCTGGTGGTTCGACCTGCCGGTGGGCCGGATTGCCGTGGGCCAGTACGAGTGGATCCACTTGTTGATGCACAACGCCGAGAGCGACCAGTTGCTGCACCTGAAGGTGCCAACGGTGTTTCTGCGCGAGAAGCTGGAAGGCCTGGTGGTGCGCAATGCCGGCAAGCGCAAGCCGGAGATTACCCTGGAGCTGAGTGCCGACAAGGACTCGTTCCTCAAGGACGTACGCCCGGCCGGTGCCGGTGTGAGCTTCGCGCAATTCGTACTGTAGGAATACGGTAAAAACTGTGGGAGCGGGCTTGCTCGCGAATGCGGTGTGTCAGTAACCGGTATATCACTGGCACACCGCTTTCGCGAGCAAGCCCGCTCCCACATTTGGATTGCATTTCAATGCGGGAAAATCATCGTTCAATAAAAAGCCCCGCATCTGCGGGGCTTTTTGTTGGGGGCCGAGTTACTTCTTCAAACCCAGCTTTTTCAGTTCTTCATCCCGCAGTTCGCGGCGCAGGATCTTGCCCACGTTGGTAGTCGGCAGCGCATCGCGGAATTCCACGGCCTTGGGCACCTTGTAGCCGGTGACGTTGGCGCGCATGTGCTCCATCACCTGGTCTTTGGTCAGGCTGGCACCCGGCTTGACCACGATGAAGATCTTGATGTGTTCCCCGGACTTCTCGTCCGGCACACCAATGGCCGCGCATTGCAGCACGCCCGGCAGGGTCGCCAGCACGTCTTCAAGCTCGTTGGGGTAGACGTTGAAACCGGAGACCAGAATCATGTCCTTCTTGCGGTCGACAATGCGCATGTAGCCATCCGGCTGGATGATCGCGATGTCACCGGTCTTCAGCCAGCCTTCGCTGTCGAGGATCTCGGCGGTGGCGTCTTCGCGCTGCCAGTAGCCCTTCATCACTTGCGGGCCCTTGACGCACAACTCGCCCACTTCACCCAGCGCCAGCTCGACGCCGTCATCGGTGATGACCTTGCACAGGGTCGACGGCACCGGGATGCCGATGGTGCCGATCTGGATGTTCTGGATCGGGTTCACGGTGGCCACCGGGCTGGTTTCGGTCATGCCGTAACCTTCGCAGATGGAGCAGCCGGTGACCGCTTTCCAGCGCTCGGCCGCCGCCAGTTGCAGGGCCATGCCGCCGGACAGGGTGACCTTCAGTGCCGAGAAATCCAGTTTGCGGAAGGCGTCGTTGTTGCACAGGGCAACAAACAGGGTGTTCAGGCCGACAAAGCCGCTGAACTTCCACTTCGACAGCTCCTTGACCATCGCCGACAGGTCGCGCGGGTTGCTGATCAGGATGTTGTGGTTGCCGATCAGCATCATCGCCATGCAATGAAAGGTGAAGGCATAGATGTGGTACAGCGGCAGCGGGGTAATCAGGATCTCGCAACCTTCATTCAGGTTGGAGCCCATCAGCGCCTTGCACTGCAGCATGTTGGCGACGAGGTTGCGGTGGGTCAGCATCGCGCCCTTGGCCACGCCCGTGGTGCCGCCGGTGTATTGCAGCACGGCGACTTCGTCGCTGGCGGGGCTGACTTCGTTCACCGGCTGGCCGTGGCCCTTGGCCAATACGTCGTTGAACTTGATCGCCTTGGGCAAGTGATAGGCCGGGACCATCTTCTTCACGTACTTGATGACGCTGTTGATCAGCAGGCGCTTGAGCGGCGGCAACAGGTCGGCGACTTCGGTGACGATCACGTGCCGGACGGAAGTCTTGGGCACGACTTTTTCAGCCAGGTGCGCCATGTTGGCCAGGCAGACCAGGGCCTTGGCACCGGAGTCGTTGAATTGGTGTTCCATTTCCCGCGCGGTGTACAGCGGGTTGGTGTTGACCACGATCAGGCCAGCACGGATGGCACCGAATACGGCGACCGGGTATTGCAGGACGTTGGGCAGTTGCACGGCGATTCGATCACCGGGCTGCAAGTCGGTATGCTGTTGCAGGTAAGCGGCGAAGGCGCCGGACAGTTCGTACAGTTCACCGTAGGTGATTGTCTTGCCCAGGTTGCTGAAAGCCGGTTTGTTGGCGAAGCGTTGGCAGGACTGCTTCAGTACCGCCTGAATATTCGGATACTCGTCTGGATTGATTTCTGCAGCAATCCCGGCGGGGTACTTATCCTTCCAAAAGTCTTCGATCATGGAAGCCCACTCCTCAGCGACGCGAATTCATTCATCGCATTTGATGCGATTATTATTTGTTTGTTTTTGGGTGAGTCTGGCGGTTAAAAGCAGGCCAAGAGGTCACAAAGCGCGCCGAGAGTAGCAGCTTTGCCAAGGGCCGCCTAGAGCCAAAAGAGGCCCCTACGGTCATAAACATGACTCAAGAATATCTAATGGTCATTTTTAGAGCAAAGATTCT
This sequence comes from Pseudomonas sp. 21615526, assembly GCF_013386245.1. NCBI lineage: Bacteria > Pseudomonadati > Pseudomonadota > Gammaproteobacteria > Pseudomonadales > Pseudomonadaceae > Pseudomonas > Pseudomonas sp. 21615526. The sequence goes on from NZ_JACAOM010000098.1 coordinate 12,638, forward strand.
ATAAGCCAAGAAAGGGCTCTGGAATGGGCTTCTACGCATTTAAACTGAATGAATAAAAACCAAATGTGGGAGCGGGCTTGCTCGCGAAAGCGCAGTGTCAGTCACAGGATATGTCGACTGGTACACCGCTTTCGCGAGCAAGCCCGCTCCCACATTTTTTGACCTTATTTCAAATCAGGCTATGTCGCGCAATTCGCGCCGCAGGATCTTGCCCACCGGCGTCATCGGCAACGACTCACGCAACACAATATGCTTGGGCACCTTGTAGCCGGTGAAGTTGGCCTTGCAGTAGGTCTTCAGCTCTTCAAGGCTCACGCCTTGGGCACGGGCCACCACAAACAGCTTCACCGCCTCGCCGGTACGCTCGTCCGGTACGCCGATCACCGCGCAGCTGGCCACCGCCGGATGCGCCATCACCACGTCTTCGATCTCGTTGGGGTACACGTTGAACCCCGAGACGATGATCAGATCCTTCTTGCGATCAACGATGCGCACAAAGCCGTCCGGGTCGATCACCGCGATATCGCCGGTCTTGAGCCAGCCTTCGGCGTCCAGGGTCTCGGCAGTGGCCACCGGTTGCTGCCAGTAGCCCTTCATCACTTGCGGGCCCTTGATGCACAGCTCGCCCCGCTCGCCCAGCGGCAGCTCCGCGCCGTTGTCGTCGATGATCTTCATCGCCGTGCCCGGCACCGGAATGCCCACGGTGCCCAGCTTCGATTTGCCGCCATAGGGGTTGGTGCTGGCCACCGGTGAGGTTTCGGTCAAGCCGTAGCCTTCACCAATCGCGCAGCCGGTCAGTTGCTGCCAGCGCTCGGCCGTGGCCTTGACCAGTGCGGTGCCGCCGGAGTTGGTGAGCTTGAGGTGGGAGAAATCCAGGCTCTTGAAGTCCGGGTGGTCCATCAAGGCCACGAACAGGGTGTTGAGCCCCAGCAGCCCGGTGAAGCGCCACTTTTTCAGCTCCTTGATAAAGCCGCCAATGTCCCGGGGATTGGTGATCAGTACGTTGTGGTTGCCCGACACCATCATGCACATGCAATTCGCGGTGAAGGCATAGATGTGGTACAGCGGCAGCGGCGCCACCATCACCTCCTGGCCTTCCTTGATCAGCGGATGGCCGTCGTCCCCCAGTTGCGACATGCACGCCCGCACTTGCTGCATGTTGGCCACCAGGTTGCCGTGGGTAAGCATTGCGCCCTTGGCCAGGCCGGTGGTGCCGCCGGTGTATTGCAGCACCGCGATGTCGTCGAGGGTCACCGGATGGCGGTTGAGTGCCTGGCCGGCGCCCATGCGCAGGGCGCGCTTGAAGGAGATGGCTTGCGGCAGGTTATAGGCCGGGACCATCTTCTTCACCTTGTCGACCACGGTGTTGATCAGCCAGCCCTTGGCAGCGGGCATGAAGTCGCCCATCTTCGCTTCGATCAGGTATTCGATCTCGGTGTCCTTGCTGACTTCTTCAACACGCGAGCCAAACAGGTTCAGGTACACCAGCGCACGAATGCCGGCATCCTTGAATTGGTGACGCATTTCCCGCGGGGTGTACAACGGGTTGGTGTTGACCACGATCAGCCCGGCGCGCAGGGCGCCGAAAACGGCAATCGGATAATGCAGGACGTTGGGCATCTGCACGGCAATGCGGTCACCCGGCTTGAGGTCGGTGTGCCACTGCAGGTAACCGGCGAACGCGGCGCTGCGCCGATCCAGCTCGGCGTAGGTCAGGGTGATCCCCATGTTGCTGAACGCCGGACGATCGGCAAAGGTCTTGCAGGAACGCTCGAAGACTTCGATCACCGATTTATAGGCTGTGAGGTCGATCTCGTTGGGAACCCCGGCTGCGCGTTTGTCATTCCAGAAATCAGGTTGCATTATTCTTGTCCTCTTACCTGAGTGGTCCGGCCGCTTTTGATGTTGCGATGAAAGCGGAGCTTTGGGGACGTTAGCAGCTATGGTCAATCAGGCAAATACAACAAGATGCGTCATTGATTGTGTGAATCTCCCCGCCAAGGCCAGCGCTGATCCAGCGGCCTGCGGTGAATGAGCTATACACTGCAACGACCCTGAGCAAAGGAAGCGCCATGAACCACACCACTTTCTGGCTGACCGCGAATGACCGCAGTCGGGTGTACGTCAACCAGTGGCTGCCGGACGGGCCGCCCAAGGCGCTGATCATGCTGGCCCACGGCATGGCCGAGCACAGTGGCCGCTATGCCCGCCTGGCCCAGGCGTTGTGCGATGCCGGCTACGGCCTGTACGCCCCCGACCAGCGCGGCCACGGGCGTACCGCCGACGAGGGCACCCTGGGGCTGTTCGCCGAGAAAGACGGCTGGAACAAGGTGGTGGGCGACCTGGCGAGCCTCAACCAGCATATCGGCCAGCAAGCGCCGGGGGTGCCGATCATCCTGCTGGGCCACAGCATGGGCAGCTACATTGCCCAGGCGTACCTGCTGCACCACAGCGCGAGCCTTAACGGGGCGATTCTCAGCGGCTCGAATTTCCAGCCGGTGGCGCTGTACGGCGCGGCCAAGGTGATTGCCCATGTCGAACGCCTGCGCCAGGGGTTGCGCGGGCGCAGTGCGCTGATTGATTTCCTGTCATTTGGATCGTTCAACAAGGCGTTCAAACCCAATCGCACCGCTTTCGACTGGCTCAGCCGTGACCCGGCCGAGGTCGACAAGTACGTCAGCGACCCGCTTTGCGGCTTCCGTTGCACCAACCAGCTGTGGATCGACCTGCTGGGCGGCTTGCAGCAAATCAGCAAAGCGTCCAATCTCGCTCAGATAGACCCGGGGCTGCCCATCCTGATAATGGGCGGTGAATGTGATCCGGTCAGTGAAGGCAAGCGTCTCAAAAGTCTGGCCAACGCGTTGCGCGAAGCCGGCTGCCAGCACCTGGAGCTGAGCATTTACCCACAGGCGCGCCACGAATTATTCAACGAAACCAACCGTGATGCGGTCACAGCCGACGTGCTGACGTGGCTGGCCCAGGCAGCAGTGCTGCGCCGCCCTACTCGCTGCGAATGATTTTTCGTTTAAAATCAATATATTAAGATTTCTGATTAGCCACAGGATGCACCAACTGATGACCCAGGTTACCAACACGCCTTACGAAGCCCTCGAAGTCGGCCAGACCGCCAGCTACAGCAAGACCGTCGAAGAGCGCGATATCCAGTTGTTCGCGGCAATGTCCGGCGACCACAACCCGGTGCATCTGGACGCCGAATTCGCCAAGGCGACCATGTTCAAGGAGCGCATTGCCCACGGCATGTTCAGCGGCGCCCTGATCAGCGCGGCGGTTGCGTGCGAGTTGCCTGGGCCCGGCACGATCTATATCGGCCAGCAAATGACCTTCCAGAAGCCGGTCAAAATCGGCGACACCCTGACCGTGCGTCTGGAAATCCTCGAGAAGCTGCCGAAATTCCGCGTGCGCATCGCCACCCGCGTATTCAACCAGCGCGATGAGCTGGTGGTAGACGGCGAAGCCGAGATCCTCGCGCCACGCAAGCAGCAAACCGTGACTCTGACCGAACTGCCGGCCATCAGCATCGGTTGAACGAACGCCCATGAAAAAGCCCCGCATCTGCGGGGCTTTTTTATTCAGGCGGGGCTCAAGACTGAGCGCGAGCCTGGTTACGCAGGGCTTTCACCTGGTCGTGGTTGCGTTGCGCGCCGTGGAACTGACGCTCTACCAAGTCACGAATGCCCAGCAGGTTGTGCTTGTTGATCTTCTCGATCGCTTCTTTGTAAGCCTTCAGTGCGTGGTCTTCACCGCGCTCGGCTTCGTTCAGCACGGCTTCTTCGTCTTTACCGGTCACCATCGACTTCACGTCGACCCAACCACGGTGCAAGGCACCGGCGACGCTGCCGGAGTCTTCCGGATCGCCACCCAGCGCTCTTACTGCGGTCTGCAGTTCGGCAGCGGCGGTACCGCAATCAACAGAACGCTTGGCAAACAGGGCTTTGAGTTCTGGGTGCTTGATGTCTTCTGCGCAGGTCTTGAAGCCTTCCTGGCCGTCTTTGCTGGTCTCGATCAGGTCGTTGAGTACGGAGATCGATTCTTTGTTGATATCAGTCATTTTTCAATTCCTTCGCGGGTTAAGAAACGTGTATTAGTAATTGCAGCGCCCGTGCCAGCTTTTGAAAAACAATTTATTACTTAAATTTCAATAAGTTAGCCAATACACAAAAATCTGTATCCGCTTTATTTGCATGATCTGTCATTTGGCCTCCATGCAGAATGCCTGTATTTTCCAAGGCATCGACTCAAACACCTGAAGCCGCAATGAACCCTGAAAAACTTGAACTGCTGATCACCCGCGAAATGCCCTTCGGCAAGTACAAGGGCCGGATCATTGCCGACCTGCCCGGCCCCTACCTGAACTGGTTCGCCCGTGAAGGTTTCCCCCACGGCGAACTGGGCGGGTTGCTGGCCCTGATGCAGGAAATCGACCACAACGGTTTATCCGAACTGCTGGAACCCCTACGCGCCAAGCACGGCAAGCCCGCCCCTCGTCATTAATAGAGCACGCACATGGACAGTACCCGCGACGAACAACACTGGCACGCCATCGCCCAGCGCTACGACCTGGAGCCCGGCCCGATCAACCTCGAAAACGGTTATTTCGGGCGCATGAGCCGCGCGGTACTTGAGCAGTATCAGGACAACGTCGCCTTCATCAACCGCAGCAACTCGATCCATGTGCGCCAGCGTTTCGAGCAGGGCGAAAACGTCGAGATCCGTAACCAGTTGGCGCAGTTGATGGACGCCGATCCTGAAGCCATCGCCCTCACCCGCTGCGCCTCGGATGCGTTGCAGTCGCTGATCCGCAACTACAACCGCTTGCAGCCCGGCGACCAGGTGCTGATCAGCGACCTGGAGTACGACACCGTCAAGGGCGCCATGCGCTGGCTGGCGCAGAATCGCGGCGTAGAAGTGATCGAAATTGCCCACGAACACCCGGCCAGTTTCGACAGCCTGGTGCAGACGTATCGCGATGCGTTCCTGCGCTATCCCCGCCTGAAACTGCTGGCACTGACCTACGTGACCCACCGCACCGGGCTGGTGATGCCGGTGGAGGCGATTGCCGGCGCTGCCAGGGAACATGGAATTGATGTGATCCTCGATGGCGCCCATGCGCTGGGGCAGATCGAGTTCAACCTGGCGCAGTTGGGTATCGCGTTTGCCGGCTTCAACCTGCACAAGTGGATCGGCGCGCCGTTGACCCTGGGCTTTATTTATATCGACCCGCAACGGTTGGCGGACATTGATCCGGACATGGGGGAGTTTCATTACCCGGCCACCGATGTACGTGCCCGCACGCCATACAGCACGCCGAATTTCCCGGCGCTGATGACCTTGCCGCTGGTGTTCGAGGAGCATCGCTTGTTGGGCGGTTCGAAGGCCAAGGGTGCCCGACTCAACTACCTGCGGGATTTGTGGGTGAGTGAGGTGCGGCAGTTGCCGGGAATTGAAGTGCTGACGCCGGACGACCCACGGCTGTATTGCGCGATCACGTCGTTCAAGTTCACTGACAAGCCGGATCAGCAGGTGATGGCGGACCGACTGCTCAAGGAATACGACCTCTTCACCACAACCCGCAGCGGGGCGTCGTTCGGCAGTTGTATTCGGGTGACACCAGGCTTTTTGACGTCAGCGGCGGACATTCATGCGCTGATCAAAGCCATCACCGAACTGAGCGCGATATCACTGTAGGAGCGAGCTTGCTCGCGAAGGTCGTTAACGATGACACGGGAAACCTGACACCCAGCGGTGCTCTCGGTTTATTCGCGAGCAAGCTCGCTCCTACAGTGGGAGTGCGCCATTTTCCGCAGGCAAAAAAAAGCGGCACACCGACCAAGTGCACCGCAAAAATGCCGTAGAACACAGCAACAACGATTCGGTAAATCCAATCAGTCCAGCAGGGCCAGCGCCTCGGCGGTGGTTTCCTGGATGCGTGCCCAGTCGCCGTTCTTGACCCATTCCGGATCAAGCATCCAGCTACCGCCCACGCACATCACATTTTTCAACGCCATGTAGCTCTTGATGTTGGCCGGGCCAACCCCGCCAGTCGGGCAGAATTTCACTTCGCCAAACGGGCCGCCCAGGGCCTTGATCGCCGCCACGCCACCGCTGACTTCAGCCGGGAACAGCTTGAAGCGGCGATAACCCAGGCCATAACCTTCCATGATCCCGGAGGCATTGCTGATGCCCGGCAACAGCGGAATCGAGCTGTGTACCGAGGCTTCCAGCAGGTCACGGGTAATCCCGGGGGTGACGATAAATTGCGAACCGGCCACTTCGGCCGCTTCCAGCATATGACGATCCAGCACGGTACCGGCACCGGTGCACAGCTCCGGACGCTGCTCACGCAGTACCTGGATGGCCTTGAGGCCGAACTGCGAACGCAGGGTCACTTCCAGTGCGGTCAAACCACCGGCTGCCAGGGCATCGGCCAGCGGCAGGATGTCCTGTTCACGGGCAATGGTGATCACCGGCAGGATCCGCGCCTTGGCGCAGAGGCTGTCGATCAAGGCAACTTTGTCCGCCATGGAAACGGTAGGTTGAGGGCTGTTCATCGCGGCTGATCCTTGGCTCATGGGCACCAGTAAATCTCTAGAGTAGGTTGCAAAAACGCGCGTATCGGCATGGCAGCAACGTCGTCACTGGCCAGCGCGGCGCTCAAGGTGGTCAATTTCGAGCTGCCGGAAATCGACAGCACGGTGTAGTGGGCGGTGGCCAGCAGCGCGCGACTCATGGTCAGGCGCTGGTGCGGCACAGTCGGCGCCAGCATCGGCCAGCAACGACGGCTGCCGTCCGGCTTCAACGCTTCAGCCAGGTTCGGGCTGTTGGGGAACAGCGACGCGGTGTGGCCGTCGTCGCCCATGCCCAGTACCAGCACATCAATCGTCGGCAACTCGGCCAGCAGGCGATCGGCCTGCTCGGCAGCGTCGTCAAGGGTGGCGGCGACGCTGTACAGGCTCAGGAACTTGGCCTTGGCCGCCGGGCCTTGCAGCAAATACTTCTTCAACAGGCCGGCATTGCTGTCGGCATGTTCCACCGGCACCCAGCGCTCGTCGGCCAGGGTGATGGTCACCTTGGACCAGTCCAGGCCTTGCTTGGCGAGGTTCTGGAAGAACGCCACCGGGCTGCGGCCGCCGGACACCACCAGGGTCGCTTCGCCACGGGCACTGATGGCCGCGCGCAGTTGTTCGGCCACGTCATTGGCCAAGCCATCCGCCAGCAGCACCGGGTTGCGGTACTCATGGGCAGTCACGCCCTGAGGCAGTTTCAAATCAGATATCGCCATACCAAGACCTCCCGTCCCGCGTGATCAGTGCAATCGAGCTCATTGGCCCCCAGGACCCCGCCGCGTACGGCTTGGGCGCATCACCGGATTTTTTCCATCCGGCGATCAACTGGTCACACCACTTCCACGCAGCTTCGATTTCATCTTTGCGCACAAACAGGTTCTGGTTGCCACGCATGACTTCCAGCAACAGCCGCTCGTAGGCATCGGGAATCCGTGCGCTGCGATAGGTGTCGGAAAAATTCAGTTGCAGCGGGCCGCTGCGCAGTTGCATGCCCTTGTCCAGGCCCTGCTCCTTGGTCATCACGCGCAAGGAAATCCCTTCGTCCGGTTGCAGGCGGATGATCAGTTTGTTGCTGATCTGCAAACGCTGCTCGGGGGCGAAGATGTAGTGGGACGGTTCCTTGAAGTGGATGACGATCTGCGACAGTTTTTGCGGCATGCGCTTGCCGGTACGCAGGTAGAACGGCACCCCGGCCCAACGCCAGTTACGGATATCGGCACGCAGGGCGACGAAGGTCTCGGTGTCGCTCTGGGTGTTGGAGTTCTCTTCTTCCAGGTAACCCGGTACCGGCTTGCCGGCGCTGTAGCCGGCGATGTATTGGCCACGCACCACCTGGGTGGTCAGGCCGTCCGGGCTGATGGGCGCCAGGGCCTTGAGCACCTTGACCTTCTCGTCCCGAATACTGTCGGCAGACAGGTCGGCGGGCGGGTCCATGGCGATCAGGCACAGCAGCTGCAGCAGGTGGTTCTGGATCATGTCCCGCAGTTGCCCGGCCTTGTCGAAATAGCCCCAGCGACCTTCGATGCCTACTTGCTCGGCCACGGTGATTTCCACGTGGGAGATGTAGTTCTGGTTCCACTGGGTTTCAAACAGGCTGTTGGCAAAACGCAGGGCGATCAGGTTCTGGACGGTCTCTTTGCCCAGGTAGTGGTCGATGCGGTAGGTGCGGTTTTCCGGGAAGAACTGCGCCACGGCGTCGTTGACCTTGCGCGAGGAATCCAGGTCCGAGCCGATGGGTTTTTCCAGGACCACGCGGGTGTTTTCCGCCAGGCCGACCTTGGACAGGTTCTCGCAGATCGCGCCATACACCGCCGCCGGGGTGGCGAAGTAGGCAATCAGGCGTTGTTCAGTGCCGGCGTTCTCTGCCAGGGCGACGTAGTCATCGGCCTTCAGGAAGTCGACGTGCAGGTACGTCAGGCGGGCCAGGAAACGCTGGGCGACGGTTTCGTCCAGTTCCTTGCCAACGTAACCACGCAATTCTTTTTCGATGTGGGCCAGGTGCTGTTGCTCGGAACCGGCCTCACGGGCCAGGGCCAGGATGCGCGTGTCTTCGTGCAGCAGGCCCGCACCATCGAGTTGATAGAGGGCAGGAAATAACTTGCGCAGCGCCAGATCACCCAAGGCGCCAAACAGGGCAAAGGTGCAGGGTTCTACGGTTATCGAAGGCATGATGTTTGTTCTTTTATCAAGTTAAGCTACAAATACCTTTTTTTAAGGCATCACTCAAGGAAAAATGTAGTAATAACCACAACATTTTCCCGAAAAACGTATTCCGAGTGGTGGTGTTCAACTACCCTCAGTAGGATAGGCCACCGCAAAGGGCCGCTCGTCGATTGGTTGACGACCCTTATTTGCATCGTCGCCCTAAGGAAACATGAATGGACCGCGTGCGAAATCTACTGGAACAGATCCAGAAACGCCTCGAAGAACTGAACAAGGCTGAACGTAAAGTCGCCGAGGTCATCCTGCTCAACCCGCAGCAGGCGACCCGCTTCTCTATCGCCGCCCTCGCCCAGGCCGCTTCGGTCAGCGAACCTACAGTGAACCGCTTCTGCCGGTCGTTCGGCGTGAGTGGTTACCCTGAACTTAAATTGCAGCTGGCGCAAAGCCTGGCCAGCGGCGCGGCGTATGTCAGCCGCGCGGTGGAGGCCGATGATAACCCGGAGGCCTACACCCAGAAGATCTTCGGCAGTGCCATCGCGTCCCTCGACAGCGCCTGCCAGGCCCTGGACCCGAACCTGATCAGCAAGGCCGTCGACCTGCTGATCCAGGCTCGGCAGATCCACTTCTTCGGCCTGGGCGCTTCGGCGCCGGTGGCCATGGACGCGCTGCACAAGTTTTTCCGTTTCAACCTGTCGGTCACGGCCCACGCCGATGTGCTGATGCAGCGGATGATCGCCTCGGTGGCCCACACCGGGGAGTTGTTCGTGATCATTTCCTACACCGGGCGTACCCGTGAACTGGTGGAAGTAGCACGTATTGCGCGGGAAAACGGCGCCTCGGTGCTGGGCGTGACCGCCGAAAACTCGCCGCTGGCCAAGGCCAGTACGGTGAGCCTGAACATTCCGTTGCCGGAAGACACCGACATCTACATGCCGATGACCTCGCGGATCATTCAGTTGACGGTGCTGGATGTACTGGCGACGGGCATGACCTTGCGTCGCGGGGTGGATTTCCAGCCGCACTTGCGCAAGATCAAAGAGAGCTTGAACGACAGCCGGTATCCGGTTGGGGATGAATTCAACTAGGCCCGAATCTACTGTGAATGTGCCGGCCTCTTCGCGAGCAAGCCCGCTCCCACATTCGACTGCATTCCAAAAGTGGAACTCGGTCTAATGTGGGAGCGGGCTTGCTCGCGAAAGCGGCATCAGCAACACCGGAACATCCGGATCAAGCCCCCGCCCTCGCCTGCAAACTCAAATGCGCCCTCTCCCCCGGCGCCAGGCTCGCAGCAGCCATCGCCGACTCCACACACACAAACCCCGCAGCCTCGTTGAAGCTCACCCCCAGCAACGGTCGACTCCCCGGGTGCCACACCACCGTGTCGGCACTCTCGCCGGTGTCGATGCACAATTCGCGCTGCCAGGCATGGTCCTTGAGGTGCAGTTCGCCGTCGTGCTGGAACACCCGCTGACACCCACCATCGACACGCAACTCACCTTCCTGCTGGCACGCCTGACGATTCAACTGGTCGTAGCCCTGCGCGCCATCCAGCCCAGACAGCGCTATCTCACCAACGTTGCCAATCCGCCAATAAGCGTGCAAAGCATGGCTCAATTGGCACGGCAGCTCGTCCTGGTGCTCGGTGGCCAGGCGCAGCTCCAGGGTTTCCCCCAGGTGTGCATGCAGGTCCACCTGCCAGTCGCATAGCTGCAATTGCCAGTGCAAACGCACGCCCTCGTCGTCGGTGCTGCTGTCCAGCAATTTCCAGTCGATCAGCCGTGCCCAACCATGGGACGGCCAGGCGTTTTCGCTGGGATGGCGGCCATACCACGGCCAACACACCGGCACGCCGCCACGAATGGCGCCGACCTGCGGCCACTTGGCCGCGCACCACAGCCAGGGTTTCTGGCCCGTGGGCTGAAAGTGCAGCAATTGCGCGCCCTGGCGACTGAACACCGCCTGGCAGAGCGGGTGATCAATCACCAGCACATCGCGCATCTGGAAGCGTTCCCAGGCGAATACCGGCCGCTCGCGCAGGGATTTGAAAAAGCGTTGCAGCGGATGCTCATGCATGTGCCACGGTCCTGAATATCTTTGCAGGCGCTGGCTTGCCTGCGATGGCATCGCCTCGGTGTGGCAGATACACCGCGGGGCGCGCATCGCAGGCAAGCCAGCTCCCACACAAAAAAAAGCGGATAGCCATGGCTACCCGCAAAATGCGCACAGAGAGAAGGAGCTTATCGCAACAACGTTAGAACGTAGACTGAATTTTCAGGCCCGCTACCACCGCGTTGTCGACTTGCTTAACACCACCTGGGTTGGCGATGTATTGCAGGTTGGGACGCACGGTCAGCCAGTTGGTGACGTGGATGCCGTAGTTGAGTTCGACGTTGTACTCCGTGTTACGCAGCGGTGCGTAACCCGATTGGTCGTAATCCGTGAAACCGCCGGCCGCGTTGAGCAACTCAGCATTTTTCTTCACGTCACTGTTGGCATGGATACGGGATACACCGATACCCACGTCATCTTTTGTACGTGCGTCGAATGGACCTTTATACACAAGCATCAGCGACTGGTAGTTGTCGACCAGGTTGGTGTCTTTGTCGTGGAAGGTGACGTTGGCCGCAATGTTCAAGCCGCGGGAAGCATCGCCATTGTGGGTGGTGAGTTGCTGTTGCAGAACGCCCCAGTAACCGCTTTTGCTGCTGCGAACGCGGAAGGCTGCGCCCGTGGTGCCAGCATCGTTACCGTTGACGTCTTCACGTACGTCGGTAGCGTCGGCGGTGCTCTTGTAGTAACCCACACGGTATTCGCCCGGCAGGCCATTGACCTTCGGCGACCAGACCAATTCAACCGGCAATACGGTGCCCTTGGTGCCGCTGCCGCTGAGCTTGAAGCCGTTGCCGTGCTCCAGTTGCGACGGGTTCTGGTTGTACGCACCGATTTGCGCATACAGCTCAGGCGTGATGTTGTACTTCACGCGGATAGCCGCCTGGCTGACGGGCCAGTTGTACCAGGTGTTTACATAGTTACCGACCTGCGAGCCACAGAACGACAGGTTCTGGAAGTCGCACGGGAAGGTGTTGAAGTCTTCGCCTTCACCGAAGTAACCGAGTTTCACGTCCAGCTTGTTGTCGAACATCTGGTGCTGAATCCAGAACTGGGTCAGACGCACCATGTGGCCTCGGCCGTCGACTTCCTGAGACGAGCTCAAGGTGCCGGCACGCGGGTCACCAATACGGTCGTTGGAAATGTTTGCGCCATTACGATTGGTCAACTGGATCTTGGCCTGGGTGTTATCCCAGCCCCACAGCTTTTGCAGGTCCAGTGCCACGCCCAGACCGAACTGGTCAGCGTAACGGGCAGTCTTGTCGTTGTTGTAGCCACCGCTGAGGTTGCCACCGACTTCACCGACGTAATCCGCCTTGATGTCGATACCTTGCTCGATCAGCTTGGTACGCTCGCCGCCCCAATCGCCGGTCATCCACTTGGAATCGGCGCTGAACGCGTCGTCCGCCATCGCATTGGCGGACAGTACCAAGGCGGCTGCTGCTGACAGTTGGCAGATCAGCCGGGTGTTGTTGTGGTGCTTTTTCATCCCTACATCCTCGTCTTTATTGTTATTAACTGTTTTTATCTAACGCGGTTTACTTCTTTGTGAGAGCAGGACTCTCACAAAAGCCCCTACACATCATTTGAAACTTCAGCGTCCCTTGAATTGAGCGACGTTGTCGGCACGGTCCTGGGCAGGCAACGAAGCGGCAGTGCCCAGGCGCTCGCCGGTCTTGGCGTCGAACAGCAACACTTTGGCCGGGTCGAACTGCAAGGTCAGGGTCTCGCCCACTTGCGGCGCCACATCGGGCGCCAGGCGGCAGCAGACCTTGGTGTCATTGATTTGCACGAACACCAGGGTGTCCGGACCGGTCGGCTCGGTGACTTGCACCTCGGCCCGAATGGTCGGCGCGCCGGTGGCTTCGGCGGCGGCCAGCACGATCTGCTCCGGGCGCAGGCCCAGGATCACTTCGCGGTCTTCAAGACCGGCATCGTTCATGTTCAACGGCAATTCACAGCGGGCCTGGCCGCTGTCCAGCAGCGCCACCAGGCGGCCGTCCTTGCGTTGCAGGCGCAGTGGAATGAAGTTCATCGGCGGCGAACCGATGAAGCTCGCCACGAACAGATTGGCCGGGTCGTTGTAGATCTCTTTCGGCGTGCCGAACTGCTGGATGATGCCGTCCTTCATGACCGCCACTTTGTCGCCCAGGGTCATCGCTTCGATCTGATCGTGGGTGACGTAGACGGTGGTGGTTTTCAGACGCTGGTGCATCAGTTTCATTTCGGTACGCATCTCGACCCGCAGCTTGGCGTCGAGGTTGGACAGCGGTTCGTCGAATAGGTAGATCTTCGGGCGACGCGCCAGTGCACGGCCCATGGCCACGCGTTGTTGCTGGCCACCGGAGAGCTGGCCCGGCTTGCGATTGAGCAGGTGCTCGATCTGCAGCAGCTTGGCCACTCGCGCCACTTCTTCATCGATCGCCGCCTGGGGCATCTTGCGAATCTTCAGGCCGAATTCGATGTTCTCGCGCACGCTCATGGTCGGGTACAGCGCGTAGGACTGGAACACCATGGCGATGTCACGATCCTTGGGGCTCATGCCGCTGACGTCCTGGTCGCCGATCATGATCGCGCCGCCGGTGATGTTTTCCAGGCCGGCAATGCAGTTCATCAGGGTCGACTTACCGCAACCCGAAGGGCCGACCAGGATCAGGAACTCACCTTCCTTGATCGACAGTTCGATGTTCTTCAGGGTGTCCGGCAGACCGGTACCGTAGGTCTTGTTTACGTTACGAAGTTCGAGCGTTGCCATGATTACCCCTTGACCGCGCCGGCCGTCAGGCCGCGCACGAAATACTTGCCTGCGATCACATAGACCAGCAGGGTCGGCAGCCCGGCGATCATCGCCGCCGCCATATCAACGTTATATTCCTTGACCCCGGTACTGGTGTTGACCAGGTTGTTCAGCGCCACCGTGATGGGCTGCGAATCACCGCTGGAGAACACCACGCCGAACAGGAAGTCGTTCCAGATCTGCGTGAACTGCCAGATCAGGCACACCATGATGATGGGTGTCGACATCGGCAGGATGATCAGGCGGAAGATCGTGAAGAACCCCGCGCCATCCAGGCGAGCCGCCTTCACCAGTGCATCGGGAATGCTGACGTAGTAGTTACGGAAGAACAGTGTAGTAAACGCCAGTCCGTAGACGATGTGCACGAACACCAGGCCCGTGGTGGTACTGGCCAGGCCCATCTTGCCGAGGGTGAACGAGGCTGGCAGCAGCACGGTCTGGAACGGCAGGAAGCAGCCGAACAGCAACAGGCCGAAGAACAACTGCGAACCACGGAAGCGCCACATCGACAGCACGTAGCCGTTCAACGCACCGATGGCGGTGGAGATCAGTACCGCCGGAACGGTGATCTTGATCGAGTTCCAGAAGTAGCCGTCAACCGTGGCCCAGGCTTTCACCCAGCCGATGCCGGTGATCACGGTGGGCCAGCTCAGCAGGTTGCCGGTGCTGATGTCTTCCGGGGTCTTGAAGCTGGTGAGCAACATGACCACCAACGGCACCAGGTACAGCAGGACAGCGAGAATCAGCACCGCGTAGATCGCGACGCGGCTCAGGCTGATGGCAGGTTTGCCAGCAAGACTAGTCATTGCGCTTGGTCCTCAGCTCGGAGTACAGGTAAGGCACGATGATCGCGAGAATCGCACCGAGCATCAGAATCGCACTGGCCGAACCCATGCCCATCTGGCCGCGGCTGAAGGTGAAGGAGTACATGAACATCGCCGGCAGGTCGGAGGAGTAACCCGGACCACCCGCCGTCATTGCAGCCACCAGGTCGAAGCTCTTGATCGCGATATGCGCCAGGATCATTACCGCACTGAAGAACACCGGGCGCAGGCTTGGCAGCACCACTTTCCAGTAGATGCGCGGCATGCTCGCGCCGTCGATCTGCGCCGCACGGATGATCGATTGATCAACACCGCGCAGGCCGGCGAGGAACATCGCCATGATGAAGCCTGAGGCTTGCCACACAGCAGCGATCACCAGGCAATACACCACACGGTCCGGGTCGATCAGCCAGTCCAGGCGAAAGCCTTCCCAGCCCCAGTCACGCAGCAGTTTGTCCAGGCCCATGCCCGGGTTGAGCAGCCATTTCCAGGCGGTACCGGTGACGATCATCGAGAGCGCCATCGGGTACAGGTAAATGGTGCGGATAAAACCTTCGCGACGGATTTTCTGGTCGAGGAAAATCGCCAGGGTCACGCCGATCACCAGGGTGATGCCGATGAACATGCCCCCGAACACCGCGAGGTTCTTGCTCGCGACCCACCAGCGGTCGTTGTCGAACAAGCGCACGTATTGCGCCAGGCCTACGAACTTGTAGGTCGGCAGGAAAGTCGAGTTAGTGAACGACAGCACGAACGTCCACAGGATGTAGCCATAGAAGCCCACCAGAACGATGAACATGCTCGGCGCCAGCACCAGTTTGGGTAGCCAGCGCTGCAGTGCATCGAACGGCGAGGCTTTGCTGAACACAGCAACAGAACTCATGGGAAAATCCAGTACAGGGAAAAAGGACTACAGGAACATGCCTTGTGGGGGTTAGGGGTCCCCCCACAAGGCCATTCAGTGCTAACCGTTACTTGGCCGACTTGATCGCGGCAGCGAGTTTCTTCGCGGTATCCGCAGGGTCAGCTTTCGGGTCGTTGATGTAGTTGGTCACGACATCAAAGAACGCGCCTTGTACCGCCAGCGTGGTCGCCATGTTGTGCGCCATGCTCGGCTGCAGGCCACCGGTCTGGGCGTCTGCAAGGAAGTCCTTGGCGGCGGTCTGGGCGCAGGAGTCGAAGCCGTATTTGCCCATGTCTTTCAACATGTCGATACGAACCGGGATCGAGCCCTTGTTGATGCTGAAGACCTTCTGGAAGTTTTCGCTCAGCACCACCTTGGCGATGTCCTGCTGGCCGGCAGCAGTGCCCTTGTCTTTCTGCTTGAACGCAGCGAGGGAGTCGATGTTGTAGGTGAACGCCTTGTCGGTGCCCGGGAAGGCTACGCACTCGTAGTCTTTGCCGGCGACTTTCTTGGCGGCGGTCCATTCACTCTTGGCCCAGTCACCCATGATCTGCATGCCGGCCTTGCCGTTGATGACCTTGGCGGCTTCCAGGTTCCAGTCCTGGCCTTTGCCGTCGGCGTCCATGTAGGTCGCGACTTTCTTCAGCTCGGTCAGGGACTTGATCATTTCAGGGCCGGTCAGGGCTTTTTCGTCGAGGTCGACCAGGGCTTTCTTGTAACCGTCAGCCCCCATGACCGAGAGCACGACCGCTTCGAAGACGGTGCTGTCCTGCCAAGGCTGGCCACCGTGGGCGAGCGGAATGAAGCCCGCGGCCTTGAGCTTGTCGCCCGCTGCGTAGAATTCTTCGAGAGTGGTCGGGTTCTTGGTGATACCGGCTTTCTTGAACACTTCCGGGTTGATCCACAGCCAGTTCACGCGGTGAATGTTCACCGGCACGGCCACGTAATCACCTTCGTACTTCACGGTATCGGAGACTTTCTTGTCCAGCAGCGAATCCCACTTCTCTTCTTTGGCGGGAACCTTCAGGACGTCGGTGTCGAGCAGCCCGGTGGACGCCCATTCCTGGATGTCGGGGCCTTTGATCTGGGCCATGCCTGGCGGGTTGCCAGCAACGGCGCGGCTTTTCAGTACGGTCATGGCAGTGGAACCGCCACCGCCGGCGACGGCACCGTCTTTCCAGGTGAAACCGTCTTTTTCAACTTGGGCCTTCAGGACATCTACTGCCGCTTTCTCGCCACCCGAGGTCCACCAATGCACAACTTCAACCGTCCCTTTCGAGTCGGCGGCAAAAGCACTGAGGGGAAACAACGAGGCAACGGAAATAGCTACGGCGAGGCGACTGATCGCTTTCATCTGAGTACCTTTTTTCTTGTTGTTATGCATGCAAGTCGGTGCTTGCGCTGCAAACGAGTTTAAACAGGGATTTTTCAGGTGCAGGTAACAAAGGGACGCCAAAATGTCACCACTTGGTGACATAGCGCCCGGTGGCCACGGCACTGGCCATGCTCGGTGACAAGGGTAGCCCCGGCAGCAAGACAGACTGCCAGGCGTGGTAGAGGTCCGGTTTGCCACCCCAGATTTTCGCGCTGGGCTGGTTTTTCGGGCTCAGTTCGTGGTGCCAGCTGCCGTGGGTGCGGTCAATGAAACGGGTTTCACAGAACTCCCAGAAGCGCCGGTACCAGGTTTCGTAATGCAGCTCCCCCGTGCGCTTGAGCAGCGCCTGGGCAGCGGCACTGGCTTCGCAATGGGTCCAGTGCAGGCGCTCGCGCACCACGGGGCGCTGGCTCCAGTCGAGGGTGTAGACAATGCCGGGGGCGCCGTCGACGGCCCAGGCGTATTCACAGGCGCTGGCGAACAGGCCCTTGGCGTCGGTCACTAGCCACTCAGGGGTGACGAGCCCGGCATCCAGGCGCGCAGCCTCAAGGTGCAACACCAGTCGCGCCCATTCGAAGCCGTGGCCGGGGGTGATGCCGTAGGGACGAAAACCATCGGCCGGGTTGTCTTCGTTGTAACCACGCAGGGGTTGCCAATGGCTGTCGAAATGCTCGATCACCATGTCCCGGTTTTGCGCCGCATGGGTATGAATAATCCGCTCGACGATGCGCAGTGCCCGGTCCAGCCAGCGGGTTTCACCGGTGACATCGGCCAGGGCCAGGAAGGCTTCAGTGGCGTGCATGTTGCTGTTGGCGCCGCGATAGGCTTCTACCCCGCTCCAGTCCTGGGCGAAGGACTCGAGCATCGCGCCCTCCTCTTCGTTCCAGAAGTACTGGTCGATGATGTGGATCGCGTCGTTGAGCAAGGTTTGCGCGCCGGGCGCGCCGGCCACTACTGCGGAGCTGGCGGCCAGGGCGACAAAAGCGTGCAGGTAGGCGGCCTTGCCGGTGTTGCCGTCGCGGGCGTCGGGCGTGGCGAACCAACCGCCGTGCCGGGCATCGCGCAGCGGGCCGCTGAGGGCCACGACGCCGTGTTCCACCAGGTCGGCATAACCTGGCAGGCCCAGGCCATGGGCCATGGCAAAGCTGTGGGTCATACGGGCGGTGTTCATGGTTTCGGCGACGGCATCGGGCGGCAAAACACCGTGATCGTCGAGGTTGCCGAAGCCGTCAGGCAGCCTGGAAGCCTTGGCGAATGACAGCTGGCGCTGGCCTTCAGTGGCAAGCCAGGCGTGATGGGCAGGTGCGTTCAGCCAACTACTGGCAGGCAGTGGTTGCGTGGTCATGATTAGCCCTTTTTATTATGTGCGGGATGACAGGAGTCTAAACAAGGGCGGGGCGAGGGCAAGTAACGAAGGAGACGGGAAATGTCACCGATTGGTGACAATGATTGTGTCAGGGCCTGTAGGCGTCATGTGTAATGACGCCTACAGGCCCTCACATCACTGCTGCCCGAGAGGGGTGATCCGGGCAGGCTGATTGATCTGCTGCTGCAGGTTCTGCACCTGGCTTTGCAAGGCAGTGACGTTACGCGTGGTCTGGATGCGAAACACGTCGAACTCCTTGGTGGACGGACCGTCGGAAGCCGCAGCGCGGTTGTCCAGTTCGCTCTTGAGGACCACAAGGTCCTGCTCCAGGCGGGCGATGGCGGCCGTGGGGTTGCCCTGTTTTTTCAGGGCTGCGACGTCGGCGGAGAGGTCCTTGAACTCGGCGTCCCGGGACTTGAGGGTAGCCACCGCCTCCGTCAGCGCCTGGACCTGGCCCTGCAATTGCGCGTTGGCACTGGACAGCTGGGTCGTGCTGGCGGTCATCTGCTCCAGGCGCTTGTCCAGGTCCGTTGCCTGGCCGGCCACGCCCATCTGCTGCTTGCCCTGCTCCAGCAACTGGGTCTCCAGCTGCTTGATCTGCAGTTTCAGGGCCTCGCTGCCATTATTCACATTGGCTTCGCTGGCCACCACCTTGCCGGAAATATCCTGCAGGCGCCCCGCCGCTTCCTCGCTGATGCGCGCGAAGCTTTCCTGGGTCGCCACCAGTTGCTGGCCCATCAGGGAAATCTGCTGGAAGCTCCACCAGGCAAGGCCGGCGAAGGCGAACAGCAGCGCACCGACCAATGCCCACAGCGGCCCGGTACTGGCGCTCTTGACCTTGACAACCGGCGCAGGCCGGGAGCGCACGGAGGTAGCCGGCGTGGGCTCGAAATCATCGTCGTCCGAGGTGTCGGCCCGCAGGCTGGGAACGTTGTCGAAATCGTCGTTAGCATCGTTACGCATGAATCAACCTTAAATCCTTTGAGGTGGCATATGGATAGCCAGGCGTCGGAGTATAAACCCCCGACCTGCCGCACTGATCGACCCGGGTTCGCAAATTCGGTTCCCGGTGTGTTGCCGGTTATTTAAGTCCCACGTCCTGGGCCTTCCACCAACTGCAGAACTCGTCGAGGGCCGCCCACAGGCTGACCTTGGGCTGGTAGTCGAGATAATGCCGTGCGCGGGTGATGTCGAGGGTGAAATCTTTGTTCATCACCTGCATGCCCAGCCGTGACAAAGACGGTTCCGGGCGCCCTGGCCACATGGCACAGAAAGCTTCATTGAGCGCCGCAACGCTGTAAGACAAGCCGTAGGACCGATAACGGGTGACCTGAGGCATGTCCATCTGTCGCATCACGTAGTTCACCACATCCCACACCGGCACCGGGGCACCGTTGCTGATGTTGTAGACCTTGCCCAACGCCGAGCCCGTCGCCAGCAAACTGCTGAGCAGGGCTTCATTGAGGTTGTGCACGCTGGTGAAATCGACCTTGTTCAGGCCATCTCCGACAATCGCCAGGCGGTTCTTGCGCTGCATCTTCAACAGGCGCGGGAAGATGCTCATGTCGCCGGCCCCCGTGACAAAGCGCGGGCGCAGGGCCAGCACTTCGAGGCCAAACTCCTGGGCGCCAAACACCTTTTGCTCCGCCAGGTATTTGGTGGCTGCATACGGATGCTTGAAACGCTTGGGCACTTGTTCTTCGGTCAAGCCCAGGTGGTCACGGCCGTCGAAGTAGATCGACGGCGAAGACAGGTGCACCAGGCGCCCGACCCGCTGCTTGAGGCAGGCCTCCACCACGTTTTCGGTAACCAGCACATTGCCCTGGTGGAAGTCCTGATAACGCCCCCACAGCCCCACGGCCCCGGCGCAATGCACCACGGCCTCGACGTCGCGGCACAGCTCGCGCACCAGGTCCGGATCATTCAAATCACCCTGGATAAACTCGGCGCCGCGCCGTACCAGGTGTTCCACACCTTCGGCCCGCCGCCCGTTGACCCGCACGTCCAGGCCCTGCTCCAGGGCGAAACGCGCAAAGCGCCCGCCAATGAAGCCGCTTGCGCCGGTGACCAGAATTTTCATGACTTACTCCGCATTCTTTCGTTTTTCATCGCTGTTGCCTTGACGCTGGCCATCACGCCAACGGCACCAACCATTGCCCCGTTGTGTGTGCCAGATGATCCGTCAGCAGGCCCAGCAATTGTCCACCACTGCGCCAATGATGCCAGTACAGCGGCACATCGATCGGCTTATCTGGCAATAACTCCACCAACACGCCCTTTTCCAGCTGGTCGCGCACCTGCAGTTCGGGAACCAGGCCCCAGCCCAATCCGGCTTCCGTCAGGCGAATAAAACCTTCGGACGAGGGGCATAGATGGTGTTCGAAACCACCGTCGACGCCCAGGGACGCCAGGTAGCGATGCTGCAGGAAATCATCCGGGCCGAACACCAGCGCCGGCGTGCGGGCCAGTTGATCGGCCCGCACGCCCTCGGGAAAGTGCCGAGCGACAAACGCCGGGCTGGCCAGCGCCCGATACCGCATCGCGCCGAGCAACAGGCTGCGGGCGCCGGCCACCGGGCGTTCGCTGGCGCAAATACAGGCTGCTACTTCGCCGGCGCGCATGCGCTTGAGGCCGACGGTCTGGTCTTCTACCACCAGGTCCAACAGCAAATGCTGCTCGGCGCAGAAGTCGCTCACCGCCTCGGCCCACCACGTGGCCAGGCTGTCGGCATTCAAGGCGATGCGCAGGCGCTCGGGCATGCCCTCTTCATCCAGCGCGGGCACCTGGCTTTGCAGGTCGCGCTCCAGCAATCGTACCTGTTGCACGTGGTTGAGCAGGCGGCGGCCGATCTCGGTGGGCGTCGGCGGCGTGGCACGTACCAGCACCGGCTGGCCGATTCGCGCCTCCAACAGCTTGATGCGCTGGGAAATCGCCGATTGGGAAATTCCCAATACCTGCGCGCCCCGCTCGAAGCCGGCCTGTTCTACCACCGCCGCCAGGGCGGAAAGCAATTTATAGTCGAACATCAGTTTTCCTAATGAGCGATCAGCAATATTGGTTTTTCTTATACAGCCTTGGACGGGAGAATAGCCAGCATCGCTTCTTCTTATTCAAGGACCTCCACATGGCTGGCGAAACCGCCCTGGCAACCCTGCTGCGCAGCATGAGCCCACAGCTCAATGACGGCGACTACGTGTTCTGCACCCTGGCCGACAGCCGAATCCCCGAAGGTTGCGAGGTGATCGGCAGCTTCCGCGAGCAGGAAGGCCTGACGTTGATCGTCGAGCGCCAGCAGGCCGAGCGCGCCGGACTGGCCTTCGACTATGTGGCTGCGTGGATCACCCTCAACGTGCATTCGGCCCTGGAAGCGGTCGGCCTGACCGCCGCGTTCGCCACGGCCCTGGGCAAGGCCGGGATCAGTTGCAACGTGATTGCCGGCTACTACCACGATCACCTGTTTGTCGGCCGCGCCGATGCCAAGCGCGCCATGACGGTGTTGCGGCAATTGGCGGCGGGCGCGGAGTAAATCCTATGTGGCAAAGCTATATGAACGGCCTGTTGGTGGCCTTTGGTTTGATCATGGCGATCGGCACCCAGAACGCGTTTGTGCTGGCGCAGAGCCTGCGGCGCGAACATCACCTGCCGGTGGCGGCACTGTGCGTGGTGTGCGACGCGATCCTGGTGGCCGCCGGCGTATTCGGCCTGGCCACCGTGCTGGCGCATAACCCGGTATTGCTGGCGATTGCCCGCTGGGGTGGCGCGGCGTTCCTGCTCTGGTACGGTACCCTCGCCCTGCGCCGGGCCTGCTCGAAGCAGAGCCTGGGCGAGGGCGAGAACCTCAAGGTACGCTCGTTGAAGGCGGTGATGCTCAGCGCCCTGGCGGTGACGTTGCTCAACCCCCACGTGTACCTGGACACCGTCTTGTTGATCGGCTCCCTCGGCGCCCAGCAAACCGAACCGGGCGCCTACGTGGCCGGCGCCGCCAGCGCTTCATTCCTGTGGTTCATGACCCTGGCCCTGGGCGCCGCATGGCTGGCACCGTGGCTGGCGCGCCCCGCCACCTGGCGGATTCTAGACCTGCTGGTAGCCGCCATGATGTTCAGCGTGGCCTATCAATTAATCAGCGCAGCGTAGATATTCCAAAACGCTCTGGAACCTCTATCCCACACAGTTGTTGCGTGGTTTTGCCGCACCCCCGGTGCTATGATCCAGCCCCTGCGCCGCAAAGAGTACAAACTCCCCGGCGCTTGTTTGGCCGCCCGTGATCGGCCTTGCGCTCACCGCAACTGACCTGATTAGGAGAATCATCATGGCTTTCGAATTGCCGCCGCTGCCCTACGCACACGATGCCCTGCAGCCGCACATTTCCAAGGAAACCTTGGAATACCACCACGACAAGCACCACAACACCTATGTCGTGAACCTGAACAACCTGGTGCCTGGCACCGAGTTCGAAGGCAAGACCCTGGAAGAAATCGTCAAGTCTTCTTCGGGCGGCATCTTCAACAACGCCGCTCAGGTCTGGAACCACACTTTCTACTGGAACTGCCTGGCGCCAAACGCTGGCGGCCAACCTACCGGCGCACTGGCTGAGGCGATCAACGCTGCCTTCGGTTCGTTCGACAAGTTCAAGGAAGAGTTCACCAAGACTTCGGTCGGCACCTTCGGTTCCGGTTGGGGCTGGCTGGTGAAAAAGGCTGACGGTTCCCTGGCCCTGGCCAGCACCATCGGCGCCGGCAACCCGCTGACCAGCGGCGACACCCCGCTGCTGACCTGCGACGTCTGGGAACACGCTTACTACATCGACTACCGCAACGTGCGTCCAAAGTATGTGGAAGCGTTCTGGAACCTGGTCAACTGGAAGTTCGTGGCTGAGCAGTTCGAAGGCAAGACCTTCACCGCTTAAGTACCGCTTGCAGTAGAAAGAGCCCGGCGATTGCCGGGCTTTTTTGTGGGCGATTACAAATGGAAAAATGCCAGGAAAACGCTGGAACTCATCAAAAGGATTTCGCCACGCAGCATGTAAGAGGAATGTCCCTCTGATTGACTGCAGGAGAACTTGATATGGATCTAGCATCTTTGATCGGCATGGCCCCTCAAGCACTTAACGTGTTCGATAACGTGACAGATAAGGGCCTGGACGTCCTGGACAAAAGCTTGGGCATCCTTGATAAGACCGTGGACATAGCTCGACAGGCCTTGGGGCAAATCGACCCTCAGGCGCAAGACCAGCCACAACCGCCGAAAATTTCGTTTACCTGATGGGCGCTGACGCTCGACGGTTTGTTTTGCTGGCCTGAAAAACCCGCGCTCGTCCTGAAAAGACAGTACAAGAAGTCGGCACGTACGATCCGCCGACTTCACTCCATGCCAGGCCTGCCTTTCCATTCCCCCTCCCAACGTCTTACCCCCGGACGCGCTCATCTAAACTGCAAAACCTGCCCTGGCCGCAATGTCCCTTTGACTGCCCTCACGGGATTGCCAATACTCATGGCATATTGAGGCTACCCGCATGGAACAAGGAATAACCCTTTGAAGCTGGAACTCAAAAACAGCTTGTCGGTGAAGTTGCTACGGGTGGTACTGCTTTCGGCATTGGCCGTGGGCGTGGTACTGAGCGCGGCGCAGATCGTCTTTGATGCGTACAAGACGCGCCAGGCCGTGGCCGGTGATGCCCAGCGCATCCTCGACATGTTTCGCGACCCGTCCACCCAGGCCGTCTACAGCCTGGACCGGGAGATGGGCATGCAGGTCATCGAAGGTCTGTTCCAGGATGATGCCGTGCGCATGGCCTCCATCGGCCACCCCAACGAAACCATGCTCGCGGAAAAAACCCGCGACCTGCAACAATCCCCGAGCCGCTGGCTGACCGACCTGATTCTGGGCCAGGAACGCACGTTCACCACACCGCTGGTGGGGCGCGGGCCTTACAGCGAGTACTACGGTGACCTGAGCATCACCCTCGACACCGCCACCTATGGCAAAGGGTTTCTCGTCAGTTCGGTGATCATTTTCATCTCCGGGGTGCTGCGGGCGCTGGCTATGGGGCTGGTGTTGTACCTGGTCTATCACTGGCTGCTGACCAAGCCGCTGTCGCGCATCATCGAGCACCTGAGTTCGATCAACCCCGACCGCCCCAGCGAGCACAAGATCCCGCAGCTCAAGGGCCACGAGAAAAACGAGCTGGGGCTCTGGATCAACACCGCCAACCAGTTGCTCGAATCCATCGAGCGCAATACGCACTTGCGCCATGAGGCGGAAAACAGCCTGCTGCGCATGGCCCAGTACGACTTCCTGACCGGCCTGCCGAACCGCCAGAAACTGCAGGAGCAACTGGACAAGATCCTGATCGACGCCGGCCGCCGGCAACGCCGGGTCGCGGTGTTGTGCGTGGGGCTGGATGACTTCAAAAGCGTCAACGAGCAGTTCACCTACCAGGCCGGCGACCAGTTGCTGCTGGCCCTGGCCGACCGCCTGCGCGCCCACAGCGGCCGCCTCGGCGCCCTCGCCCGCCTCGGCGGCGACCAGTTCGCCCTGGTGCAGGCCGATATCGAGCAGCCCTACGAAGCCGCCGAATTGGCACAAAGCATCCTCGACGACTTGGAAGCCGAATTCGCCCTCGATCACGAACAGATCCGCCTGCGTGCCACCATCGGCATCACCCTGTTCCCGGAAGACGGCGACAGCACCGAGAAGCTGCTGCAAAAAGCCGAACAGACCATGACCCTGGCCAAGAGCCGCTCGCGCAACCGCTACCAGTTCTATATCGCCAGCGTCGACAGCGAAATGCGCCGCCGCCGCGAGCTGGAAAAGGATCTGCGCGACGCCTTGAGCCGCGAGCAGTTTCACCTGGTGTACCAGCCGCAGATCAGCTATCTCGACCACCGTGTGGTGGGTGTCGAAGCGTTGATCCGCTGGCAGCACCCGGAGCACGGCCTGGTGCCGCCCGACCTGTTTATCCCCCTGGCCGAACAGAACGGCACCATCATTGCCATCGGCGAATGGGTACTGGACCAGGCCTGCCGGCAACTGCGGGAATGGCATGACCTGGGCTTCACCGAGCTGCGCATGGCGGTCAACCTGTCGACCGTACAGTTGCACCACGCCGAGCTGCCACGGGTGGTCAACAACCTGCTGCAAATCTACCGCTTGCCGCCGCGTAGCCTGGAGCTGGAAGTCACCGAGACCGGCCTGATGGAAGACATCAGCACCGCCGCCCAGCACCTGCTGAGCCTGCGCCGCTCCGGGGCACTGATTGCGATTGATGACTTCGGCACCGGCTATTCGTCCCTGAGCTATCTGAAAAGCCTGCCGCTGGACAAGATCAAGATCGACAAGAGCTTCGTCCAGGACCTGCTGGATGACGACGACGATGCGACCATCGTGCGGGCGATCATCCAGCTCGGCAAAAGCCTTGGCATGCAGGTGATCGCCGAGGGTGTGGAGACCGCCGAACAGGAGGCCTACATCATCTCCGAGGGTTGCCACGAGGGTCAGGGCTACCACTACAGCAAACCCTTGCCGGCACGGGAGTTGGTGGCCTACTTGAAACAGGCCCAGCGCAATAACGCCGCCATCCTCTGAAGCGATGCCGGCCATCGGGGCCACGCGCACCGATGGCCGGCAAATCGATACTAAATATTTCCTGCTTATAACGCTTTACACAAAATGCAAATCTTTCGCATTATGTCGCAGTTTTGCGCGCCCCCCGCGTGCCCCATCAACAACCGAAGCAGGATGTTCGCCATGATTCGTATGCCCCTGGCCACCGCCAGCCTTCTCGCCATTGCCATTTCGCTCGCCGGTTGCGGTGAAGGCAAAGACAAGGCCGCCGCGCCTCAAGCCCCGGCCGCCGCCAGCACCACCGCCCCGGCGGCTGCCCCGGCAGGCCAGGTAGACGAGGCCGCCGCCAAGGCTGTGGTCGCGCATTACGCTGACATGGTGTTCGCGGTGTACAGCGATGCCGAGTCCACCGCGAAAACCCTGCAAACCGCGATCGACACTTTCCTTGCCAACCCGAACGACGACACCCTGAAAGCGGCCCGTACCGCCTGGATCGCCTCGCGCGTGCCGTACCTGCAGAGTGAAGTGTTCCGCTTCGGCAACACCATCATTGACGACTGGGAAGGCCAGGTGAACGCCTGGCCCCTGGACGAAGGCCTGATCGACTACGTCGACAAGACCTACGAACACGCCCTGGGCAACCCTGGCGCCACCGCCAACATCATCGCCAACAACGAGATCCAGGTCGGCGAAGACAAGGTCGATGTAAAAGACATCACCCCGGAAAAACTCGCCAGCCTGAATGAGCTGGGCGGTTCCGAAGCCAACGTAGCCACCGGCTACCACGCAATTGAATTCCTGCTCTGGGGCCAGGACCTGAACGGCACCGGCCCGGGCGCCGGCAACCGTCCAGCGTCGGACTACATGACCGGTGATGGCGCCACTGGCGGCCACAACGAGCGCCGCCGCACCTACCTGCGCGCCGTGACTCAACTGTTGGTCAGCGACCTGGAAGAAATGGTCGGCAACTGGAAGCCCAACGTCGAAGACAACTACCGCGCCACGCTGGAAGCAGAACCTGCGACCGATGGCCTGCGCAAGATGCTGTTCGGCATGGGTAGCCTGTCCCTGGGCGAGCTGGCCGGTGAGCGCATGAAGGTTTCCCTGGAAGCCAACTCGCCGGAAGACGAACAGGACTGCTTCAGCGACAACACCCACAACTCGCACTTCTACGACGCCAAGGGTATTCGTAACGTTTACCTGGGTGAGTACACCCGCACCGACGGTACCAAGATGACCGGCGCCAGCCTGTCGTCCCTGGTGGCCAAGGCCGACCCGGCGGCCGATGAAGCGTTGAAGGCTGACCTGGCCTCCACCGAAGCGAAGATCCAGGTGATGGTGGACCACGCCAACAACGGCGAACACTACGACCAGTTGATTGCTGCCGGTAACGACAAAGGCAACCAGATCGTACGTGACGCCATCGCCGCATTGGTGAAGCAGACCGGTTCGATCGAACAGGCTGCTGGCAAGCTGGGCATCAGTGACTTGAACCCGGATAACGCTGATCACGAGTTCTGATCAGTGCCGCGTTGAATGAGGCGACCTTCGGGTCGCCTTTTTTGTGCCTGCCCTCCAAGCTCCATCAACCAGCACAAATCTCCTGTGGGAGCGGGCTTGCTCGCGAAAGCGGTGGGTCAGCCAATGCATCCGTTGACTGATACACCGCTTTCGCGAGCAAGCCCGCTCCCACACTTGATCTGCCACGTCTCCAACGCCCCCCCGGTTTACTTGCCCTGCACCGCAGGTAGAATGGCGCCTTTCCTGTCACCCCGAGCGGACCTCATGGCGTTGCCGACCTTACGGATAATCGGTTTCATTATCGGCATCTTCCTGATCACCCTGGCGATCGCCATGGTCATCCCCATGGCGACCCTGGTGTTTTTTGAACGCACCAGCGACCTGCCGTCGTTCCTCTGGGCCAGCCTGATTACCTTTATCGCGGGCCTGGCGCTGGTCATCCCCGGCCGCCCGGAACACGTGCACCTGCGCCCGCGGGACATGTACCTGCTGACCGTCTCCAGCTGGCTGGTGGTGTGCATCTTCGCCGCACTGCCGTTCCTGCTGACCCAACACATCAGCTACACCGACTCGTTCTTCGAAAGCATGTCGGGCATCACCGCCACCGGTTCCACGGTGCTCAGCGGCCTGGACACCATGTCCCCGGGCATCCTCATCTGGCGCTCGCTGCTGCACTGGCTCGGCGGTATCGGCTTTATCGGCATGGCGGTGGCGATCCTGCCGCTGCTGCGCATCGGTGGCATGCGTCTGTTCCAGACCGAATCCTCCGACCGCTCGGAAAAGGTCATGCCCCGCTCACACATGGTGGCGCGCCTGATCGTGGCGGCGTACGTGGGCATCACCATCCTCGGCAGCCTGGCGTTCTGGTGGGCCGGCATGGGCCTGTTTGACGCAATCAACCATGCGATGTCGGCGATTTCCACCGGCGGGTTCTCCACCTCCGATGAATCCCTGGCCCACTGGAAACAGCCGGCCGTGCACTGGGTGGCGGTGGTGGTGATGATTCTCGGCAGTCTGCCGTTCACCCTGTATGTGGCCACGATGCGCGGCAACCGCCGGGCACTGATCAAGGATCAGCAGGTGCAGGGCATGCTTGGTTTGCTGGTGGTGACCTGGCTGGTGCTCGGCACCTGGTATTGGTGGACCACCAATCTGCATTGGCTGGAGGCGCTGCGCCACGTGGCGGTAAACGTCACTTCGGTAGTCACTACCACAGGTTTTGCGCTGGGGGACTACAGCATCTGGGGCAATTTCTCGCTGATGCTGTTCTTCTATCTGGGCTTTGTGGGCGGTTGCTCCGGCTCCACGGCTGGCGGGATCAAGATCTTCCGTTTCCAGGTCGCCTACATCCTGCTCAAGGCCAACTTGAACCAGTTGATTCACCCACGGGCGGTGATCAAGCAGAAGTACAACGGCCATCGCCTCGATGAAGAAATCGTGCGTTCGATCCTGACCTTCTCGTTTTTCTTCGCCATCACCATCTGCGCCATTGCCCTGGCCCTGTCGTTGCTGGGCCTGGACTGGATGACCGCGCTGACCGGCGCCGCCAGTACCGTGTCCGGCGTGGGCCCGGGCCTGGGTGAAACCATCGGCCCGGCCGGTAACTTCTCCACCCTGCCGGACGCGGCCAAGTGGATCCTGTCATTCGGCATGCTGCTGGGCCGGCTGGAGATCATTACGGTGTTTGTGCTGTGCATTCCGGCGTTTTGGCGTCACTGACAGGCAGCTCATGCAACCGCGCCCGGTACTCGCCGGGCGTGGCATCGAACCAGCGGCGGAACGCACGAAAGAAGTTGCTCGGGTCGGCAAACCCCAACAGGTAGGCAATTTCCAGCAGGGTCATGCTCGGCTGCGCCAGGTATTGCTCGGCCAGTTCGCGGCGGGTGTCGTCGAGCAAGGTCTGGAAACTCGTGCCCTCCTCCTGCAAGCGGCGCTGCAAGGTGCGCTGGGACAGGTGCAACGTCTGCGCAACCACTTCACGCTTGGGCTCGCCCTGGGGCAGCAATCGGCATAGCACCTGCCGCGCCTTGTGGGTCACCCGGCTCTCGGAAAACCGCGCCAGGTACTCCCCGGCAAAACGATCGTGCAACAACGCCATCGCCTCGTTCGCCGTGGGCAACGGCGCTTCCATATCGGCCCGCTCGAAGATCAGCGCGTCATAGGGCGCGTTGAACACCAGCGGTGCATGGAAGGCTTGTTTGTAGGGCGCCAGGTCCGCTGGCTGATCGCCCTGCACCAGCACCTTGCGCGGTTGCAACGTGCGCCCGGTCAGCCAGCCGCATAACGCCAGGGCACTGGCCAGGGACGCTTCGGCACTTTGCCGGGTAGGCGGCAGGTGGTCGCCGTGCACCGTCAGAATCAGCGCATAACCTTCGGGCAACAGGCGGAAACTCAGGTCGGCACTTTCAGCAATGATTCGCTGGTAACGCACCAGCCGCATAAAACCTTCGGCCAGGGTATTGCTGGACATCAAGGCGTAGCCGGCCACATGAAACGATGCCGGGCGCACCACCTTGCCCATGTTCAAGCCAATCGCCGGGTTGCCCGACAGCTCGACCGCGCGCTGCCAGAGCCGGGTCATGGAGTCCTGGGGGAAGCGTGCATCCGGGTCATTCAGCGCGGCGTAATCCAGGCCAAGCTGCTTGAACAAGGCACGGCAATCCAGGCCGTCCATTTCCAGCGCCTTGACTATCCCCATCGCCCAGCTTGCAGAAGTCGTTCGTTCGCTCATGGCGTTTTCTTAACAAGGAAGGCTGAAACGACAGCCAGGAATCCGAAGGATACTAAAGTGGCATCTATTGTCACTGGCTGTTACCACTGATGACTCTAGACTCAAATAAGCTCCCCGCCGAACATCTGTCGGGCAGAACAATAACCAGAGGGCCGACCACTGTGGAAAATGCCAGGAAATTCAACAGCTTTGCCGATTTCTACCCGTATTACCTGAGCGAACACGGCAACAGTACGTGCCGTCGCCTGCACTTTATCGGCACCAGCCTCGTTATCTTCATACTCGCGTTGGCGATCGGCAAAGGTGCGTGGTGGCTGCTGCTGGCGCTGCCGGTAGCCGGCTACAGCTTTGCCTGGATCGGCCATTTCTTCTTTGAAAAGAATCGCCCGGCGACCTTCCAGCATCCGCTGTACAGCCTGTTGGGGGATTTCGTGATGTACCGCGACATGATTCTGGGCAAGGTGCCGTTCTAGCCCCACGCTTGAAGAACAATAAGAGAGGCTTTGATGAACCAGCAGGCCCGTTTCACCCATATGCAGGATGGTACCCAGGAAGACTGGGCGATCATCGCCAAGGATTTCAGTGCTTACGCCCGGCAATTGCCAAGCCGGATCCTGGCGCATCTACGGCTGCTGGAGGGCGACTTCGGCGGCTTCCCGGTGGACCGCCTGACCCACTCGCTGCAAACCGCCAGCCGCGCCTGGCACGATGGCCGGGATGAAGAGTACGTGGTGTGCGCCCTGCTCCACGACATCGGCGACACCCTCGGTTCCTACAACCACCCGGACATCGCCGCCGCGATTCTCAAGCCGTTCGTAAGCGCCGAGAATCTGTGGATGGTGGAGAAGCACGGGATCTTCCAGGGCTACTACTTCTTCCACCACCTGGGGATGGACCGCCACCTGCGAGAGCAATTTGGCGACCACCCGCAGTACCGGCAAACCATCGAGTTCTGCGCGCAGTACGACGCGGCGGCGTTCGACCCGGCCTACGACACCCTGCCGCTGAGCTTCTTCGAGCCGATGCTGGCGCGGGTGTTTGCCCAGCCGAAGAACTCGCTCTACAAGGCGGCGATGGAACGCCAGGGTTAAACCGGCAGCAATGTGCCGCCGTGACCGGTTTGGGTGGCTGGCTCCGGATCTTTGACGATCTCCCGGGCCACCATCAGGATCACGATGGCCGCAATGATGTCGAAAATCGCCAGCACCACAAACAGCGGGCTGTAGCCGACCTTGGTCACCAGCACGCCGAACACCGCAGTAAATGCCGCAGCCCCGATAAACCCGCACATCTGCCCGCCACCGGTGGCGGTGGCCACGTCATTCTTGCCGAATGAGTCCGAGGCGATGGAAAACAGTGCACCCGACAAGGTCTGGTGGGCGAAACCGCCGACACACAGCAGGGCAATCGCGGTGTAGGCACTGTCCACCAGGCCGATGCACGCCGGGCCGATCATGCACAGGCAACCGAACAGCATCACCAGCTTGCGCGAGGTGAACAGCGAGACCTTGAAGTAGCGGTGGAACAACGGGCTCAGGTAGCCACCCAGCACACAGCCAATGTCGGCGGCCAGGAACGGCAGCCAGGCGAACAGCGCCATTTCCTTGATGTTCATGTGCCGCTCGGTCATCAGGTACAACGGAATCCAGGCATTGAACGTCTGCCAGGCCGGCTCCGAGAGCATCCGCGCCGAGGCGATGGCGAAAAAGTTGCGGCTCTTGAGGATGCGCTTCCAGCTGGCTTTCTTCTGCACGCCTTCCTTGAGGTGGGTTTCCTGGCCGGCCTCGATGTACTCACGCTCGGCCTGGGCCAGCAGGCGCTGGTCACGCGGGTGCTTGTACAGCAGCAGCCACAGCCCGCTCCACACCAGGCCGATGCCGCCAACGATCAGGAATGCCAACTGCCAGCCGCTGTGCAAAATCGCCCAGACCACCAGTGGCGGCGCCAACAACGCACCAAACGACGAACCAAAGTTGAACCAGCCGATGGCGACGGAGCGCTCCTTGGCCGGGAACCACTCGGTAATCGCCTTGACGCCGCCGGGGAAGCCCGCCGACTCCGTCAGCCCCAGTGCGCCACGGGCCACTGCCAGGCTCTGCCAACCGGTGGCGAATGCCGCCAGGGCACAGACTACCGACCAGGAGATGGCGAAGATGGCAAAGCCCATCTTGGTACCGATCGCATCGATCACATAACCGGCGATCGGCTGCATCAAGGCGTAGCACACCTGCCAGGCAACAACGATGTGGGAATACTGCTCAGTGGAGATGCTCAGGTCGGTCATCAGCGTGGGGGCTGCGACTGAGAGCGTGTTGCGGGCCAGGTAGTTAATAATCAGGCCGACCGTCATCAGCCCGACCATCCACCAACGGATGCCTTTGATTTTCATCGCTTCACCTTAATTATTTTTAGATTTGAGGCGTACGTTCTGCGACCGAGCGCATCCGTATTACGGGCGCTATAAAACTGTAACGTCATATGTCGTCATACAACTGTTAGCGTTATATTCAGTCCGCAGCACGATGTCAATCCGTTAAGGGTGATGTTGTACGATGACAATCGACACCCCTGTGGCGCCACGTCACTTGCGCGGCGGGATGAAGACGCGTTCATTTTCTGAGATAAAATCTTTCTGTCATTTACAGTGCTGTATCCTGCACAGGCTTTTTGAACGCGCGGAATCACCTGCGATTGATAAAACAGATCTTGCGAGGAGCGACGACGATGCACGAAATCCCTAATCTCCCCTTCCCAAGCCTGCACGAAACTGAGCAGCCAACCCCGCAACAGGCCGGTGCCACCAAGCCCGAGCCCAAAGAGGCAAAACCGGTCGACCGCAAGAGCGAAGACTGAGAGCCGTACCCAGACCGTGTGGAAAGCGTGACATTGCGCGCTTTCCACACCGCCTGAACACCGTGAGCCCCGCCATGACCGACACCACCCCCGATACCGCCCTGCTCGACACTGCCTTGCACATGGTCGACGTATGGAACCGCCTCACTCCGGAAAAACAGGCCCTCCTGCTCAAGCGCTTCGGCACCCAGGAAAACGCCCTCGCCGCGTTGGTAACCACGCAACTGCTCAACCCCGCCGATCGCTAAAAGTTTGCTTTGCTGCCCCCGCACGCGCCCAGCATCGGTATCATAAGCAGCCTATCTTTTCCTGCTGCGACAGTGGACCTCTCCCCATGCCAGATACCCAGCGCCCCATGGCGGTCACGCTGCAAGTCGTTTCCATCGTTTTGTTCACCTTCATCGGCTACCTGAATATCGGCATTCCCCTGGCCGTGTTGCCTGGCTATGTGCACAGCGACCTGGGCTTTGGCGCCGTGATCGCGGGCCTTGTGATCAGCGTGCAATACCTGGCCACTCTGCTGAGCCGGCCCTATGCCGGACGCATCATCGATAATCGCGGCAGCAAGCGCGCCGTCATGTACGGCCTGGCCGGTTGCGGGTTGAGCGGCGTGTTCATGTTGCTCTCGGCGTGGCTGTCACACCTGCCGGCGCTGAGCCTCACCAGCCTGCTGATTGGCCGCCTGGTGCTGGGCAGCGCTGAAAGCCTGGTGGGCTCGGGTTCCATCGGCTGGGGCATTGGCCGGGTGGGCGCGGCGAATACCGCCAAGGTCATCTCCTGGAACGGCATCGCCAGCTACGGCGCCCTGGCCATCGGCGCACCGCTGGGGGTGTTGCTGGTCAGTCATTTCGGGTTGTGGAGCATGGGCGTCAGCATCATCCTGCTGGCGGTGCTGGGCCTGCTGCTGGCCTGGCCGAAAGTCGCCGCGCCGATCGTGGTGGGCGAGCGCCTGCCGTTCATGCATGTGCTGGGGCGCGTGTTGCCTCACGGCTGCGGGCTGGCGCTGGGCTCGATCGGGTTTGGCACCATCGCCACCTTCATCACCTTGTATTACGCGACCCAGCATTGGGATAACGCGGTGCTGTGCCTGAGCCTGTTCGGTGCCAGCTTTATCGGGGCGCGGTTGTTGTTCGGCAATTTGATCAACCGCATTGGCGGGTTTCGCGTAGCGATTGCCTGTTTGTCGGTGGAGACGCTGGGGCTGCTGCTGCTGTGGCTGGCGCCGGATCCTCATTTGGCGTTGGCGGGTGCGGCGTTGAGCGGGTTTGGCTTTTCCCTGGTGTTTCCGGCCTTGGGTGTGGAGGCGGTCAACCTGGTGCCCGCCTCGAGCCGGGGTGCGGCGGTGGGGGCGTATTCGCTGTTTATCGATTTGTCGTTGGGGATCACCGGGCCGTTGGCCGGGGCGATTGCGGCGGGGTTCGGGTTTGCCTCGATCTTCCTGTTTGCGGCGATCGCGGCGTTTGGCGGGTTGCTGTTGAGCCTGTATTTGTACCGGCAGGCGCCTAAGTACCGCGAAGAACGTCAGGCGAGTTAGAAGTCCACCTTGCCGCGGCCGGCCTTGATGCTGCCGCGTTTGGTCTTGGATTCGAGGCGGCGCTTCTTTGAGCCCAGGGTGGGTTTGGTGGGGCGGCGTTTCTTTTCGACCTTGGTGGCGCTGAGGATCAGTTCCACCAGGCGCTCGAGGGCGTCGGCGCGGTTTTGTTCCTGGGTGCGGTATTGCTGGGCCTTGAGGATCAGTACGCCTTCGCTGGTGATGCGGGTGTCGCGCAGGGCCAGCAGGCGTTCCTTGTAGAAGTCAGGCAGGGACGAGGCCGGGATGTCGAAACGCAGGTGCACGGCGCTGGAGACCTTGTTGACGTTTTGACCGCCAGCGCCCTGGGCGCGGATGGCTGTCAGTTCGATCTCGGCGTCGGGGAGGTGCACGTTGTTGGATATCACCAGCATTTTTTGATCGGGCCTTGGGGTGGAGGGGTAAGGATACGCCAATGTGTTGGGC